>JAWOHU010000184.1:0-4152 GCA_046485025.1 Cloacimonadaceae bacterium (SeqCode)
CCAGGAGATAAAAGACAAGCTCCAGCCCATCGGGCTCTGGGACATCAATCCTCTCAACCTGTTCCGCATCACCTGGAAAAACGACATCAAGACAGGTCTGTTCGGCGGAGTCAACTATCTGGAAATCCCACAGGAACTGACCGGTGTGAAAGCTCGGATTATAGGTCTGGTGGGCAAATACTTTCCCACCGGAGCACATAAAGTGGGCGCTGCTTATGGCTGTCTGGCTCCGCGTCTGGTGACGGGTGCATTCGACCCCACCTATCACAAAGCAGTCTGGCCTTCCACTGGAAATTACTGTCGGGGCGGTGCTTTTGACTGTGCTCTGCTGGATGTGTCTGCCATAGCGATTTTACCTGAGGAAATGAGCCAGGAACGTTTTAACTGGCTGAAAAGCATTGGTGCAGAAGTAATTGCCACTCCCGGCTGCGAATCCAATGTCAAGGAAATCTATGATAAATGCGACGAATTGCGTCCCGACCCTCGCAACATTATTCTGAACCAGTTTGACGAATTCGGCAACCCTTTGTACCATTTTGAAATCACGGGACCCGCTCTGGAAGAGGTTTACAAGGAAGTTGCTAGTTCTAAACAACGTTTTACCGCCTTTGTTTCTGCCACCGGTTCGGCCGGCACCATTGCTGCAGGTGACTATCTGAGAGAGCTTTATCCGCTTATGAAAGTGGTTGCCAGTGAAGCTGCCGAGTGCCCGACCCTGCTCAACAACGGCTTTGGCGGACATCGCATCGAAGGCATTGGCGACAAGCACGTGCCCTGGGTACACAATGTGCGCAATACAGACGCTGTAGCCGCAGTCCGCGATGAAGACTGCATGCGCCTGTTTAGACTGTTTAACGAGCCGACAGGACTTTCATTCCTTCACAGTCTCGGCATCAAGGCTGAGTTGGCTGAACAATTCTCTCTGCTGGGAATTTCTTCAATTGCCAATTTATTAGCTTCCATCAAGACTGCCAAATACTTTGAACTTAATGAGGATGACATTATTTTTACCTGTTTTACAGACGCTGCGGATATGTATGATTCGCGTCTGACTGAAATGACCGCAGAGCGCGGCGCCTATGCCTCAATCCAGGCTGCCATTGACTTCAACGCCTGTCTGCTGTCCCAGACCTATGACAACTTCCTGGAACTCACCTACCAGGACAAAAAACGCATCCACAGCCTCAAATACTACACTTGGGTGGAGCAGCAGGGCAAGACCTATGAAGAAATCCTGGAGCAGTGGAATCCCGAATACTGGTATGACATCTTTGACAACAGCGTCGAGCGTCTGGACGCTCTGATAGAAGAGTTCAACGAACTGGTCAGGCGACAATAGATTTTTAACGCAAAAGATGCTAAAGACGCAAGTTAAATAAGCCTTAAACGCCCACGGGTCGAAGGGCGGAGCCCTTCACCATAAAGGGCGGCGGGTGGGAATAGATGAATAAAAACAGCAAACAAACAGAAACCAAAAGTCAGGCTAAGGATTAGTATGAAAATCATCGCTATTATCCCTGCTGCCGGAAAAGGCACCCGTTTCGGCATGCCAAAAGTGGATGCCTCCTATAACGGAATCTCCTTTGCAGAAATGATTAAGAACACTTTGACAGAAGCCGGCATCAGTGCTATTTATCTGATTCGCGATGTCGAGACCCCGGATATGCTGGCAACTATCAAAACCGGTATGCAGAGGGCTTTGCGGGAGCAGGAGAGACCAGACGGCTGGCTGATTTGGCCTGTGGACCATCCGACTGTCAAAGCCGGCACCATTCAGATGCTGGTCAGCGTCTTTGCAGCCAAGGCAAACAGCGTCATCATCCCCCGTCACCAGAACCAAAACGGGCATCCCATCCTTATTCCCGGCGCTTTGGTAATTCCTGACCAGACCGAACCCCTTGGCTTGAAAGGAGTTATCTTGAAGTCAGGATTTCCACAACATTATATAGATGTCGATGACGTCGGCATTTTATTCAATTTCAACACCCCCGAGGATGTCATCTATGTCTGACCTGAGCGCTTACTACAAAAGACTTTCCGCTGCTATTGAGAGTGGCGGACCCCTCTGGCAGGCCTGCGTGGTGGAAACCGATGGCTCGACCCCTGCCAGGGTGGGTATGAAATTGGCTGTGCCCCTATCAGGAGACACTATCGGCAATCTCGGCGGCGGCGAAATGGAATATCTGGTCATCAACACCATCCGAACAGAGCAGCCCAAATCCGTTGTCAAATGGAACTTTAACCTGGATGAGCAGGGTCTGCCCTCCATTCAGAAAGATACTTTTGAGGACATAAATTCTAATAGTGAGTCATTCCTGCACAAGCAGGAATCTTCTGAAACCCTGTCTGGTAATAATAGTATGTCATTCCTGCGAAAGCAGGAATCTTCTGAACTACAGTCCACAACTGACATCCAGACCAATATGCTCTGCGGCGGCAACGTGGAAGTCCTGATTGAGCCTCTGTTTGCAGCCCATCCGCTTTACATAATCGGCGCCGGGCACTGCGGCAGAGCGCTGGCAGAATTTGCCGTCAAAGCCGATTTTCAGGTCACCGTTATTGACAACCGCCGTGACCTTTTGCAGTCAGATGCTTTTCCCTCAGAATGCAAACTTATTTATAATGATTATGACCATCTGGCAGATGCCATCTCATTTAATAACAATGCTTTCATTGTAATTATGACCTACGGCCATGTGCACGACCGCGAGGTGCTGGAATACTGTCTGAAACAGTCTTTCCGTTATCTGGGTATGATTGGCAGTAAAAAGAAAGTGGCGGAAACGCTTGATAAAGTCAAAGCTAAAGGATTCTCCGATAAAGATTTAAGCAGAATTCACGCACCCATCGGACTCCCCATCGGCAGCCACACCCCTTATGAAATAGCCGTCAGTATTCTGTCACAACTGATTCAGATAAAAAACTCCTGACCGCAGCACATATTGTCGTCTTATCTTACTACTTTTTAGTTATTTAAACTATATATTCATACCCCCATAGAGCTTATATCACCCCCACTAGCATTACGGAGTCAATACGCTATCATTACGGATTAAACCCGTAATGACTCCGTATTGATAGCGTAATGGTAGTAAGCAGAAAGGCATGACAGAGCAATGGGATTAAAAACAGCACTTGACAAAAAGGATAGTATTGGTTATAATACTATTATATTTTATAATAGCGGACAAAATGAGAGGAGAACGATATGTCCAGGATTCAGATGATCGTGCTGGGCTTTCTGCATGAGACTCCAATGCACGCCTACCGCATCGGGCAGATGGTGGAAAGCAGGAAATGTCCCGTCTGGGAAGGCATCAAAGTCGCCTCCGTCTATAAAGCGATGCAGAGCCTGGACCAGAAAGGTTACATTGACGGCGAGCAGGCCACAGAAGGAAACAACCCGCCCCGCACGGTTTATCACATCAACGATAAAGGCATCAGATACTTAAGCAAACTTGTGACCAAATTTTTGTCCCGTCCGGACTTGCCGGGGCACGAATTCTGGATGGGCTTATCCTTTACCAGACAATTATTTACCCGCAAACAGATGCAGAAATTGCTGCACGCCCGCAGCCAGTTTCTGGACAAGACCATCCAATGCAGTTATACAGAAATTAGCGATAAACTCATTGCAGAACATAAACTTCCCATCATCCACAGACACCTGGTCAGGCTCAACGAAGGCTGGGTACAAGCAGAACTGGAAGTCCTGCAGGACTTTTCCGAGCAGATGAACAAATCTGAATATGACACCTTTTTTAAGGAGTGAAACAGTGCGTAAGATATTATCAATTATGATTTTACTGTCCGTAGTGAATTTTCTGGCCGCGCTCAGTTTGAATGAAGCCAAGCAAATGGCACGTGAGAGAAATCCTGAATACCAGGCGCAGCTCAACAGTTACAAAGCCGCCCAATGGTCTTCCGGACAGGCTTTGGGCAACATGATGCCGTCCCTCACCCTGACCGGAAACTACATCTATCGTGACCCGGCAACGGAAATTTACGCCGGCAATACCATGCTGACTATGAACAATGACATTCGCAGTTTCAATCTGAGCCTTTCACAGCCCATCTTTTTAGGCGGAAAGTTATGGCAGTCCTACCAGATCAGCAGAGACAGTGAAGAGATGGCTTACCTTACTCTGCAAA
>JAWOHU010000045.1:0-3014 GCA_046485025.1 Cloacimonadaceae bacterium (SeqCode)
CTCATGGCAGTCACATCGCTGATATTTTTATTTTTAATCCTGACAGCCAGGTTTTGTGGTTTGAGTTTCATACCATTGCATTCAGGGCAGGGTTTGTCACTTATAAACTGCAGATAATAGCGGCGCATATCCTCGGAAGTAGTTTCATGCATGCGTCTTTTTAGCTGAGGAATGATACCTTCAAAACGTGTGTTGAACTGCCCGGAGCCGTGTTTGCTCTGATAACTCATTTTGAAACGTTTACCTTTGGAACCGTAAAGAATCAAATCCTTGATTTCTTCCGGCATCTGATACCAGGGCGCATTCAGGGAAAAATCAAATTCTTTTGCCATACTGCGGATGTATTGCATAGTCCAGGTGGTTTGCTTATCCTCCAGTCTGCCCCAAGCTGCCACAGCTCCGTCCATCAGAGACCTCTCAGGGTCTGGGACAATCAAGTCCGGATCAAATTCCAGTTTGTAGCCAAGCCCGTTGCAAGTCTTGCAAGCGCCAATCGGACTGTTGAAAGAAAAATGCTGAGGGGACAGCTCTTCATAGCCGATGTTACATTTAGAGCAGGAGTTTTTAGCAGAAAGAATCTCGAACCTATCCTCGTCTGTGTATTCAATTTTTACGAAACCGTCGGTCAGTTTGAGAGCCAGTTCCAATGAATCACTTAAGCGTGACCTGATTTCAGCTTTGATTACAATGCGGTCTACCACCACGTCGATATTGTGTTTGCTCTTTTTATCAAGCTTGATTTCTTCGTCCAGGGATCTGAGCTTGCCATTTACTATTACCCGGACAAAACCTTCCTGCCTGAGTTCCTCCAGTTCTTCCTTGTGTTCGCCCTTGCGGTTCTGGACAATGGGAGCCAGTATCTGAAGCTTGGTGCCGTTGGGATAATTCAAAAGATTGTCCACCATCTGATCAACTGTCTGAGCTCCGACTTCCTCACCGCAATTGTAGCAATACTGTTTACCGGTGCGGGCAAACAGGACTCTCAAATAGTCATATATCTCCGTTACTGTGCCAACCGTGGAGCGCGGATTCTTGCTGGAAGCCTTCTGTTCAATGGAAATTGCCGGCGAAAGACCTTCTATATAATCAACCTTGGGTTTTTCCATCTGTCCCAGAAACTGTCTGGCATAGGCAGAAAGGGATTCGACATACCGGCGTTGACCCTCTGCATACAAAGTGTCAAATGCCAAAGATGATTTACCCGAACCCGAAACACCTGTGAAGACCACCAGTTCATTTCTGGGGATTTCCAGATTAATGTTTTTCAGATTATGCTCTGAAGCGCCTTTTATCACTATCTTTGTTTTCAAATCAGTCCATCTCTTTAGTGTTTTTTATATCCTCAATCCCGAAAACAGAGTATATGTCAAATGAAAAGTTTAAACTTGATATGGAATTTGGTTTACTTACTACTTGACAGAAAGTGTAACCTTTTTTTACAGTAGACAGTGTAAACTAATTAATCACATGATGAGGTAGTTATGCCTGAACAGATTAAGCAGACACTACACCAGTTTGTTTTAGACCGCTTTATGCAGTCCAGGATAAACGATGCTCTCAGAAACACTCAGCAGAATCATCTGATAGAGATCATCGGCAGTCCAGGCAGCGGTAAGACCTATATGATCGAGCCGATGATTGAAACGCTCAAAAAACATTACAAACATATTGTGCGCTATTCACCACATCCTTTCTGGGAAAATCATCTCAAGGACCTGCTCCTGCAGATTACATCCCTCAACAAGAAAGAGTTGGATAAAATCTGCTCCGATTCAGGTCACAAAATCAGAACCAGAAACAAACATGACTATTTCTTCTGCATCTCTGAGGAAATCATCAGCCGGGATGCGCTCAAACCCTGTCTGCTGATCATTGATGACTGCGATATGCTGGATTCCTACAGTCGTGATTTTCTGCAGTATCTGGTTCAATATGCAGAAGACAAGGGAATTCAGGTTGTTGCACTCTCACAAAAGCAGCTTTTCACCTTTTCTGAAGTGGAATTGCTTACACCGCTTAACATTGATGACATCGAACACCTGATTCAGAAGTCGTTCCCCAAATCGCAGATCGCCTATGCCAAAGACAGTGAAATCCTGCTCAATATCAGCGGTGGCAACCTCCTAATCATAGAAACGATTCTTTCTGACATGGCAAAAGTTAAAAAGAAAGAATTTGATATCTCCAATTTTATTGCCAGGCAGTATGACACAGAAAAAATATATCTGAACACTCTAAACGGATTAACACAGTCACGTCAGAAAATTTTGCTGTCAATCTATCTGCTGGAAGAAATCGCAGACACGGAATCTTTGAAAAAAGCTGTCGGTTTGAAAAATCTGGTCGGTGATATCGATTACCTCAAAAATGCTGACCTCATATATCAGATAAAAGACAAATGGGTAGTTCATAAAAAGAAATTACTGCACAATTGGATTCATACGCTCAAGCAGTCATGGCTGGAAGAGATTTACGAAAAAGTGCTGTCCTACGTAAAAAAACTGGGCTGCTGTCTGCAATTGCAGGTTAATCTGAACATACTACTGAAGAAATATGACCCCAAATTGTTTGATGCAGTTCTGAAAGAATTGAACAATCTATGTGACAACGATGCGCTGCTTACCCTATATCAGTATAGTCTGTCTCACCTGACAGATGTTGAAAATCAAATGGAAGCAACCAAGGCGATTGGCATCATTTATTCCAGTCTGAACCAGAAAGACAAAGCTGTGGAGTATTTCCGTCAATGTCTGCAGTTGTGTGTCACCAACAATCTTCCTGCTGAAGAAATCGTTTTCTTGCTAGCCAGCAATCTCTTTGGCGAATGCGCCGGCCGCGCCGGTTCGAACGAGAAACTCAAGGGGCGCCGACCGATCCTCATAGGGGGTGGAGCGACGGCTCCACCTCTCCCCCCTATGCCGGCGCGTGCGATCGCGCGCCGCAGAGGGGGGGCGGACCTTTCACCCCGTGGGTTGCATGACCGCTTGCCGTGGCATTCGCGCGATGATCCTGCT
>JAWOHU010000195.1:0-4036 GCA_046485025.1 Cloacimonadaceae bacterium (SeqCode)
GCCGCAAAGAGTGATGATGGAAAGTTTCGAAAAGGAAATAAATGAGGTTTACTTATGGCAATTTACCTCCGGTGCAGCCTGGCAGAGAACTGAGTCTGCCGTGGATGGAAAATACTGTCTGAGCACACCTCCTCTGGCACAGAATCAATCCTCTTCGGCAGAGATATCTTTTCATCTGGGACCCAACGCTCCATATTATTTCCATAAGTTGTTATATTATTTGAAGATAGAAGGCACTGCAGAGAATCATTTGCGTTTTTATGTAAATGGAGTGGAAAAGCTGTCCTGGAGTAATGTTTCCGGCTGGCAGAAGGCTGAATACGTGCTGGAAGAGGGGGCTACCACTTTAAAATGGACCTATGAACAGACCGGTAATCCGGCTTCAGGAGAGGACTTTGCTTTGCTTGACGCCATCCAGTTCCCGGCGGGGACAATCTTTACTGATGCCGTGCTGGAAACTGAAACTGAAGCGATAAACATCACCGTGCATCCGGACCAGATTATCCACGCGCCTGTCCTGCTGAAATCCAAAGACGGAAGATACATCTACTATGACACTATCCTGCAGAGAGACAGGGGTGACAAACCCAAAAGTGATGATGCCTGGCTTACTTTTAACCAGGAGACTTTTACTCCAGGTAAAAGAAATAATTATTTAGTCACACTTTACAACACCTATCAGAATCAGGTAGTAACTGAAGCAATAATCAGCCTGCAGCAAACACGTGCGCTGGCACTTTCAGCTACCAATCTGTCCATGTCCGGAGAGCAACCTCTGACTTGTACTACTTTCTTTCCTTCCTTCAATCTTATTTACTGGTCTGACGACACAGGAACCACTGCTGACAGTTTACGCTGTGTGCTCGCCCTGACGACTGAATTGGATATAACAACACTGCCTATGCTATATCACATAACCTTGAAGGATGCTGAGGGTTTTATTACTAACCGGATAGGTTCAATTACACTTAGCGCTGACGGAGCCTCGGAAGATTTTCTCTATATTGATCCGGATCTGGGTTCAATGTTTGAACAGGAGGTGGAACGCCTGACCCTGAGCTGCTTTGAGCCTACTTTGCCGGAAGACCTGTCCGGTTACCACTTGGTCATTTACTACAATGGCATGAATTCTCTCTCCCTGCCCATCAATATAACTTATGACCCCACGCCCGGATTCGATACTGACAAACTCTCTCTGAAAGCCTATCCCAACCCCTTCTCGCAAAATCTCAATCTCGTTTATTACCTGCCGGGTTTTGACAGAGCGGAATTTTCCGTCTATAACATCAAGGGACAGAAAGTGAGTGCATTTCAAAACATGCAAAGCTATCCGGGAGAAAATTTACTGGTCTGGGATGGCAAAGACAGTCAGGGCAAAAGGCTGCCTTCCGGAGTTTACATCATCAAGCTGCGGACAGATGAGACGGGTGAGAAAACTGCCCGTTGCCTGTTACTTAAGTGATCCTCTGTCAGGCAGGAAAACATACTCTAAAAAAAGGTGGAAGCGTTCTTAATACTATTTTTTTACTGTTACTGTCTGACAGCTAACGGAAACAGCACTTGTAAACATACTGATGACGCTGTCAATAAAGGTCTGCTGAGTGGTAATCTCATAGTCCTTGGCTTCACCAGCCATGGCATTGGTATCTACATTATTGATTGGAACCAAGCCAAATACTACATACCATTGACGCGCAGTCATAACTTGGTTTCCCTGAGCGCCATCACCAACCATATGGGTATGAGTATAACAAGCAGTAAGTAATAAGCATACTATCACAACCGGTACAAATAGAGATTTGTTCATTTTTAACTCCTGTTAATTGATATTGATGATATTGATGCTTCCACCCTTTTTATAATTTCGGAAAAATCTTGTGCCATACAGAAATAATTAATAGAAAATCTTATCCGGTCTTGCTTTGTCCGACCTATCAATTGAACAAAAATCAGGTCATTCTTCTGATAGATTGCCTGATCAAATAAAACATCATTATGAGTGAATTTCCCCACTGAAACCAGTGTATCGTATTGTGCAGCCTGAAGCTGGAAGTAAGCATCAATGCCAGTGCTATAATCTTCACTGCTGACAGCTGGCATTTGTGCCACTATGGTAATAATATTCTCATCCGGAACCAGGTATGCGGAAATGAGTTCGAGTTGGGAACTACTGTCCAGCATAGCAGTTACCTGAGAAAGATTTTCCTCAGGCAGAGGAACAGAACCTTTTACAGGTTGAAAAGATATTCCCAAGCGGTCAATTCTGACCACAGGTTCCAGATATTCCTGATTATACTCAAGAGACATCAGCGGATAAGCCAGATTATCTTGTTTAAGGCTGCACGAAGTAAGCAGAACAAGGAAAATTATGATAGAAACAGATAAGATAAGGGGTCTCAAACGCATATTTACTCTGTGTTCAATTCTTTTTATCATAAGATTACATCAATACTGACAGGCTTGAAAAGTCAAGAAATATTACAGAGTGTTTTTAGCAGGATAAATATCCTCAACATAAAAAGTTATATCTCCAATCTAGTCAGTGGTTTAGAAGTTTTGACAAATTTATCAGATAATATTCTTATTGTCTATCAGCCTGGTTTTGCCGATGTGGACTGCCAGCAGGACGCGGGTGTTGTTGTCAACAGTTTCGACGGGCTGCAGGGTGTCCTTGTTAACCAGGGCGATGTAATCGATTTTACCTCCGGCTTTGGTGATCAGTTCAGACATCTGTTCACTGAATTTATCGGGATGTGTTTCGCCTGTCATGTAAAGACTTTTTGCCAGTTTGATAGAGCGGAAGAGGCAGAGAGCGTTATGGCGCTCCTCCTCTGACAGATATTTATTGCGGGAACTCATCGCCAGTCCGTCTTTTTCACGCACAATGGGACAGCGCACGACCCGGGCATGGCAATTGAGGTCATGGAGCATGGTTTCCAGCACGATGCACTGCTGGAAGTCTTTCTCGCCCATGAACATGAAGTCCGGATTGACCAGGTTGACCAGTTTGGCGACGACGGTCGCCACGCCTCTGAAATGTCCGGGACGGCTGACGCCGCAAAGGATGTCGGAAAGCCCTTCCACCGTGATCCAGCTTTTGAAGCCTTCCGGATAAATCATCTCAGCAGTCGGAAAGAAGACATAATCCACTTCATACCTGTCCAGCAGAGTCAGATCCCTGTTCAGGTCACGCGGATAACTGCTCAAATCCTCTTGGGGACCGAACTGGGCGGGATTGACGAAGATGGAAACAACCGTGATGTCGCACTGCTGATTGGAGCGTGCCACCAAGCTGAGGTGTCCTTCATGCAGAGAGCCCATGGTGGGGACAAATCCGACCTTTTTGCCAATACCCCAGAGCCGGCTGAGATTGAGCATGTCGTTGCTGTCAGTAATCAGTTTCATAGGTCAGAGAATTCCTTATTTCTTTTTGCAGGGACGGTTTTTGGCATCGACACAGACGATGACGGGCTGGAATTTTTTAATTTCGTCTTCAGAAAGCAGACCGTAGTTGACGATGATGATCAGGTCACCGGGCTGGTTGATGCGTGCTGCAGCGCCGTTGATGCCGATTTCACCGCTGCCGGCTTTGCCTTCAATTATATAGGTGGAAAAGCGTTCGCCGTTGTTGAGATTAAAGATCTCGACGCGTTCGAATTCCTTCATTCCGCTGATGTCCAAAAGCTTCTTATCTATGCTGATACTGCCGTTGTAATCGGGATCGCACACCGTTACGGTCGCCCGGTGGATCTTGGACATCATTATATGTCTAAGCATCTTTCCTCCAAAGGATTAACTCCATATACAAGATCGGATATTCTAACCTTTGGGTCAGGTTTGTACACACCGGTTAGCTGTCAATTATTTTACATCTTTAATCGACTTGGGATGCCATGAGAATCATGCGCGGAGATACACGGCATTGAGAGTGAATTACCCGATAGATGTTACTGCTTATAGATCAATCTATTATCCTGACCAAACGGAAACCATAAATGTAAAAGCCATGATAAGGGTAGTTACTTTCGCGCACAGC
>JAWOHU010000241.1:0-4405 GCA_046485025.1 Cloacimonadaceae bacterium (SeqCode)
CCCCTCCGGCATATCGTAAATCCGTCTGCCTGTGACTCCGTTTTTGTCATGAATCGGCTCCAGGTCTTTCCAGATGCGGGTTATCATAATATTTCTCCTTGCAGTGATATGACTGTTAATTTGACCATATGAACTTTGCCTGCTTTTTCCAAAGCTTTTTGAATGATGAGTTCAGTCCCGCCGCAACATGGCACTTCCATGCGCACAATGCTCAAAGACCTGATGTTGTGCAGCCGGAAGATGTCAGCCAGTTTGTCAATGTAGCGGTCGATGTCCTTATCCAGTTTGGGACAAAGCGTGATAACGATTTTGCCTTTCAGGAACCGGCGATGAAAATCTCCAAAGGAATAAGGAACGCAATCTGCCGAAATCAGCAAATCCGCATTCTCAAAATATTCCGCATGAGGATTGATAAGATGAAGCTGCACCGGCCATTGTCTGAGCTCGGATGCGATTTTTACCGTTGCAGTCTGACCTGATGCAGGTGCCTGTTTGTCAAATGCTTTGATAGCACCGCCGGCACAACCGCAGGCCTCAACATCGCCCTCACATTGGTAATCTGGAACGGGAAGATCTTTTTCTTTTAAAAATTCAATCGCCTGAGCCAGCAATGTATTCTCACCATGCTCTGCCAGATGTTTCAGATGAGCTTTGATGGTGTTGACGCCCTGCCTGACTATATTTTCCATAACTTTGCGTTCGTCATAAGGCTCTGCTTCACGTTCTTCAATATTTATAGCACCTTCCGGACAGGTTCCAATGCAGGCTCCCAGCCCGTCACAAAACAGGTCGCTGATCAGTCTCGCCTTGTTGTCAATAATCTGCAAAGCGCCTTCCGGACAGCCAGGAATGCAATTTCCGCAGCCAGTGCACTTAGTTTCGTCGATGGTAATGATTTGTCTCTTCATTTATTATCCTCAGTAATTAGTTTTTCTATTGTCTGCCAGAGCTTTACACCCTCTTTTTGAAGCTCGAATTCATAGCTGGAAAGTTGCCATTGCATGACCAGCAGGCGCATGGAACCAACAATAATGCGAAAAAGCTGGATAGCTTGAAGGTCGGTTCTGATTTGTTTTGTCTTCTGGGCAGCTTTGATAGATTTTATCAGCTGGTCTCTGTGAATGTGCATGATGGTAAGATTGTGCTCAGCCAGAGAGCGGTCGTTTTCATAAATCTCTTCGGAAAACATCACCCGCGCCAGATCAGGATTGTCCATAAACAGTTTGTAACGGTTCATTACAAAAGCTTTTACCTGCTTGAAGGGGTCTTTGATATCATCATGGATGCTGCCCATGGCTTCTTGTGCCAAGGTCTGAAAGTATTCCAGGATTTTATGAATAAGGTCGGTTTTGCTGTCGAAATGTCTGTAGAGAGCGGCTTCCGACACTCCCACAACTTCCGCCAAACGCTTGGTGGTAAGTTCCTGATAGCCTTGCCTGGCGATAATATTAATCGCCGCATTTACAATATCCTGTTGTCTGGCAGTAAGTTCCATTCTCTCATCCTTATAGTTAGTAAGTGTTCACTAACTAATCTAACCGGATTTGTAAATTTGTCAAATGAAATCTGAAAGAAATTTTATAAAGGGAACTTAAAATATGCTTATGTAGTCTTCGTATCGCTTTCCGGAAGAGGGTTTCTGGGTCGTGCGATAATTAATACATTGGTAGAAAAAATTGCCGGCAGCCATCTGAAGGGCAGATTCATACTGCTTAGAATCTCAAAATCCTGGTGCAGCAGGTATCTGTAAAACCTCCAGTCAAAACCTTTATGCCCCGGATAGGATTTGTCAGCGCTGTGAGGTGAAATTCTGTGTGTCCTCAACAATGCAGCATTCATAGTTTCTTTCAAACTGTATTCTTTGTATCTGCCATATTGCAGCAGCATTGAGCCCAAATTCTTGATCAGAATTGTGCAGCCCAACTCTACAGGAACACTGCTTAAGAAAAATGAGCATTTGATCTTATTACGCAGAAAATCCAGTGCCGGAGCGACTTCGCGGGCACTGATGTGCTCAAAGGTTTCCAGGGCGATTACGACATCATAAGAGTTGTCCAGTTGGTTCTGCAGTTCACTGTCCAGGATGGAACCTTTGAGCAGGCGGCAGTTTTCATATTTTCCAAGTCTCTGTTGTGCTTCCACATAGAAGTCATCCAAAAACTCAATTCCTGTGTAATATATGTTCAAATGGTCATTCAACTCTGCAAACAGCCTGCCGAAGCCGACCCCGATTTCCAGTATCCTGACAGGTTTTTTGCCATAATTCTGCCCCAGCCACTCCCTAACAAAACTGTATCTGCGGCTGTGCAGAAAGCTGTTTACCGGATTTGCCTGTTCATTTTTTTCGTGCTGCAGCATAATACTCCTACCTTGCTTAAAGCTTTTACCTGCCTATCATAAAGACCATTTATGTCAATTAAATTCCTCTTTTCACCCATACATCATATATACATGCAAGTCATAATCTTGTCCGGGTCCAGTCGGGATCCAGTCGGGATTAATCCGACTGGATAATGATAGGATAACGATTTGAATCTGACTTTGATGTATGGGTAAAGGATGGGATTTGCAATTGTGGGTTCAAAGTGGATATATCATTGAAAAGAAAACTTGACGGAAAGATAAAAGCGGAATTTTAGAGATAAAAGAATATTTTACGGGAAAGCAGTCCGCTTTCTGTATCACAATATATAGTTCAGAACAAGGGAGCAAGCATGGCAGAGAAAATTATGGCAATCATCCTGCTGATGGGTCTGGCGACCTGTTTAAGCACAATTTCCGCCAAAACATTTGATTATAACAAAGCCTGGACCGAGATTGAAAAACTGTGGTCAGACCGACTGCCCAAATCCGCTCTGGAAAAAGTGGACTCCGTTTATGTCAAAGCTGTAATTGAAAACAGGACAGACCAGCAGATTAAAGCCCTGATTTATCATCTCAGAACCACGCAGTATGTGGACGAATTCTCCTCCCAGAAAGCCATCGAGAAGGTGCAATCCATCCTCAAAACCGCGTCCTTTCCAGCTTCCGCCATCCTGCACAGTATGACGGCACAGCTTTATTGGAGCTATTATCAAAGCAACCGCTGGCGTTTTAGAGAGCGCACTGAAACCATTGAATTCATGCAGGATGACATCGCCACCTGGGATTTGAAAACCATTGCCAAAGCCACTATTGATGAGTATAAACTTTCTCTGCAGAACGCGGAAGGTTTGCAGAAATATCTGATCAATGACTATCCCGCCATCCTGATGGATGGAAAAGAAGACCTGCTCAACCCAGAGAGTATAACCTTAACAAGAGCATTGCGTCCGACTTTATATGACTTTCTGGCACATCGCGCCCTGGATTTCTACAGCAATGACGAATCAGGTCTCAGCCTGCCCTTCGAGGAATTCAAAGTTACTGATTCCAGATACTTCCAGCCCCCTGCCAGCTTTGTTCTGATGCAAATTTCCACTCCGGATTCGCTGTCACTCAAGTATCAGGCGATCAGGCTCTATCAGGACCTCATACGCTTTCATCTCAACGACGCAGACCCCTCTGCCCTGGTGGATGTCAATCTGGACAGGCTTTCCTTTGTTTATCATAATAGTGAACTGGAAAATCCGGAACAGATGTATGAAAACGCTCTGCGTCTGGAAGAAGTCAGATTCAAAGACCACCACGTTTATGCCCAGATACGTTCCAGGCTGGCGGTGCTCTACAATCAGCTGGCATCACGCTATAAACCGGAACTCTCAGAAGACTACCGCTGGTATTACAAAGACGCTTTGGAGCTGTGTTTGGAAGCTATTGATAAATTTCCGGACAGTTATGGCGGACTGATCTGCGCTGCTCTGAAAGATGAGATCAGCAGCCCTGTTCTCCACGTCATAACAGAAAAAGTCAACGCACCGGACACTCCCTTCAGAGCTTCAATCAGCGCCAAAAACGTGGCGCAGGTGCAGCTCAGGATCTACCGTATTCCTTATCAGGTAAAAAATTCCGGAGATTATGAATACAATGAAGACTGGAGTTCTAATAATTACAAACGCCTGCGCGACCTGCTGAAAAAGAAGCCCAACTGGTCCACCACAATTGCCATAAAAAACGAAGGCGACTACCGCAATCATTCCTACGAGATAGCTCTGCCTGCCCTGTCCATGGGCAATTACATCCTCATCGCCTCAGATGATTTTGACAATCCTGACCAGAACCGCAATGCTGGCTACACCACATTCAGTTGCAGCAATCTCTCCTATCTGACCAAAAGCGGCTCATCCGGCACTTTGTTTGTGGCGGACAGGTTTGGCGGCTCTCCCGTCAAGGGTGCTACAGTAAAAGTTTTCAACAGGATTTATGATCAAAACAAGCGCAAAAACGTCTTCCAGCTTGGCTGGACCGGGAAAACTGATGCCTCAGG
>JAWOHU010000246.1:0-15878 GCA_046485025.1 Cloacimonadaceae bacterium (SeqCode)
CGCTTTTAAGAGTTCTGCAAGGCAGGTTTTGGGTCTCGATTTGCTGGCGTGTGATGGTCTTTAGGTCCACTTGTCCGGGCAGGGCTTTCTGCATGGCAAACATCAGTTTGTTATAGATATTGGTCCAACTGCGGGCAGGACTGAACTTATTCTCCGGCAAGGCGTTATAGGCAATGAGATAGTCCTTCAGATTCTGGATGTAGGCCCCATCAGGATTAAGGGCATAAATCTGTCTTTGAGCGCTGCGGAAAGCCGGCTGTCCGGGATGGTTTTTGAACTTGAACATCCGTCTGGCCAAGGTGGCGCCGCTCTTTGAATCAAAGTAATAAATCATCCTATCCGCCTGACCCGTGTAGCCTTTGAATCTTTGATTGTACTTGACTTTCATGGTTTTTGTCCTCCTTTGAACAAATGTATTTTAGTTAAATCTGTCATTCCTGCGTAAGCAGGAATCTTGTAGCGCAGATACTTATCTGCTGTGAACCGGTATACTTATGCCGGTTCCGAACTAAACTCCCGACTGGAAAATGATTATCTTTTCCCACCCGCCACCCTTATTGTATAGGGCTTCGCCCTATGACCCAGGTTATCAAATGTCATTCCTGCGTAAGCAGGAATCTTCCTCAATTCATAAATCCCACTCTATTTTCCAACCTCTTTTTGTCAATAACATTACGCTATGAATACGGAGTCATTACGGGTTTAATCCGTAATGATAGCGTATTGACTCCGTAATGCCTGTATGGAAAAGGCAAGGAAAATCAAATTTACTTGACGGAAATGGAGCAGGCAGAAAGCATAAAAATGCAAGGAAAAGAGGAAGAAAATGCTGAGTTCATACATTATGCTGGCAAGCGGATTTGCAGTTCTGCTATTGGGTGCGCACTGGCTGGTGAAAGGTGCAAGCTCTCTGGCAAAGCGGCTCAACGTTCCGCAGATAGTGATTGGATTGACCATTGTGGCCTTGGGAACTTCCACACCTGAATTGATTGTGAATGTCATAGCCGCGCTCAAAGGCTCGCCGGATATTTCCTTCGGTAACGTCATCGGCAGCAACAGTTTAAACGTTTATCTTGTGCTGGGTATCAGTGCTCTGCTCAGTCCCCTGGCGGTGAAAAGAGCCACCACCTATCGCGAAATCCCTTTTGCACTGCTGACTTCCTTAGTGCTGCTGTTCCTGGTCAATGACAAATGGTTTGATGCCAATGCGTTAAATCTGCTCAGCCGCGGCGACGGTTTTATCCTGATTGGCTTGTTTGCGCTGTTTCTGATTTATGCTCACAACCTCAGCAAACAGGGTTCAGACGCGCAGTCACACATCAAAGATTTTCCGCTTTGGCTGATTCTTGGCTATATAGTTGCAGGCTTGCTGGGATTGGTTTTAGGCGGTAACTGGGTAGTTAAATACGCGGTCAGAATTGCGCAGGATTTTGGTATCAGCGAAAAAATCATCGGACTCACCATAGTTGCGCTGGGAACCTCTTTGCCGGAAATGGCGACCTCTGTCATGGCAGCCATCAAAAAGCAGCCGGACATCGCCATTGGCAACATCGTGGGCTCGTGTATCTTTAATCTGCTGCTGGTTTTGGGTGTGACGAGTCTGATCAAGCCGCCTCTCTACAGCGTTTCGTTCAATACAGATCAATACCTGATGATTCTGTCGATGGTGCTGCTGTTCATCTTTGTCGTTCTGCCCAAACGGCATTGTCTGCAGCGCTGGCAAGGCGCGATGCTGCTTATTGTCTATGCCCTCTATGCAGTGTTTTTGATGAAATAAGGGTCTATTTTAATAAGATCAGTTTGCGGGACAGGTTCTTGCCGCCTGAGGTCAATCTGCAGAAATAAACACCATTAGCGGCAGAGTTTCCACATTCATCTCTGCCATCCCAGACAATCTCATTCAGGCCGGATGTTTTATTATCTGAAAGCAGAGAGCGGACTTTCTGTCCTTTGATGTTGTAAATGGAGATGTCGGTTTTGGCAGCTTTAGGCAGGCTATAGCGGATTAAAGTCTCGCTGCTGAAGGGATTGGGGTAGTTCGGATAGAGTTTTACAGAAGCAGACGGCAGGACGCTATCGTCATTGCCGACGCCATAATGCTCGTAAAGCATAATGCCTGTGACCAACTGCGCATTGGCAACCTGGGAACTGTTGTCCAGAAAGGCATACCAGTCCCACTGATTGGGAATTCCGAATAGAGCGGAACCTGAGACAACATCAGTCAGGACGTTGAAAGCCTGCGCCGTCTGGTCGATGCTGTAAAAGAGAAAATTATCCGCATCAGTCATCAGCATATTGACACTTCCGGACAAGTCCAGTTCTTTATAAAAGTAAGCTGGAGCGCCATTGGCAGCCATATCGTCCCAGGTGACTTTGCCATACAAAATCTGTTTGGGAGTGGTGAATTCCAGATAGAAGCGCCAGTCGTCAGTGTCATCAGCGGGAACAGGGATTGAAGTTATGTGGGGCACGGGTTTGGGCAGGGTCAAAGTCATCTGGTATGCATAGTTTTCACCATCCACGGCGTTATCCATTAGAGACAGATAGGTGCCTGGATTGGTGGGAAAAATGCCCACGCTGGATTCCACTCTGGCAAAGTAGTGTCGATTTTCTCCGACGCTAAAGACCACGTTTCCGTCATTGTCAGTGAAGCCGACCATGTCAACCCGCATGGCAGGGTCTGTAAAAGCCAATATGACGCGGGCTCCGTCAATCGGATGATTGGAACTGTCACGCACGGCGATGGTGATGGTGGCAAGTCCTTCAGAATATCGGTCAGTGACAGAGGTCAGGAAGCCGTCGCTGCGGATTTCAAAGACAGTGCCGAAGACTTTGCCCCAGCCGTTTTCATAGACCAGAGGGACATCAATATAGCCATTGACGGGCTCCCACTGCACCCAGCCGTCTTCCCAGAATTCGTTCCAGGTGTGGTCTGTGGAGACAGACAAAATGCTGGTGCAGGGTATCAAAGCTATTCTGCTGGCGGCTGCAGTGTAGTCTGCATATTCACCACAGCGTCCCATGTGCTTTTTGTAGATGCGTACAGGCTGATGAGGACGTTCAGCTCCGCTGGTAAAGCTCATAGTGTGATTAATCCACCACTGGATAGCGCGGATGGCGTCTCCGGGGCTGCCATTGCGGTTAAAAGCGGTCTGGCACTGCATCAAAGTGTCACGCAGAACGGGATAATTATCTTCCTGCACAGTGTAGAGATAATTGCGCCAGAACACGCCGTCGGGAGGAGGATTGATGTTGTTGGAATGCGTGGTGTTGCTTTCTGCCAAGGCAGGATTAATGTAGGCAGGGATTTCGTCAGTGATTTTAGGATGCACGATATACCAGTAGTAAATGTCGCGCGGGACGGTCATCTGCACCACCTGACTGTCGGCAGTGGTTTTGTAATATTGGGTGGTGGAATAGTAGTCCGGGTCTGTGGTAGACGTGCCAAAGTCAAGAATCTGGACATAGGGCAGCTCTGCATCTATTGAATAAAGCAATTGGGCGTTTTCCACAAACAGAGCGGGGTCGGCAAAATTCGAATTCAGATACTGAACAGAGGAATGCGCCACAGCAAAGGCAATCTCGTCAATATAGGGGTCGGAGGCATCATTGATGATGGCAGCCCAAGCCATTTGCTTGAGGGATGAGAGTTGACTGAAGACATTGGCCAGATTGGCTCTCAGCCAGAGGGGAGATTTGGCTATGGCGCTTTGAGCGGCAGGAATGATTTCACCCAAACTGGAACTGGTCAGCATGGACTGGGTGTAGGTGGAAAACTGCATTCCGTGCTGCTTGCCGGCACGCAGGATGGTATTAAGTTTCAAAGAATCAACTGCAATCCATTCATCCCGCATAATATTTGTTTCAGAATTTGAAGAGGGGATAGGTGCAGTCGGAATAAAGGATTCAGCCTGTCCGACACAAATTCCGCCGGTCGGAAACTCTGCCTGGGTCGTTCCTCTGGGCTGAGCCAGACATAAAGATATGCAAATCAAAGCTAAAAGACTTAAGAGAAAAGGTTTCATCGTTCCTCCCTGTTCAACATTTGCAGATACTATTCAGAAGGGGAAAATCTGTCAATCTAAATGCTTAATTTGAGGTGTGGTGAGGTTCATTTTCAGTTTTCCATTGACGATAAAGCAGGTTGTGAAAAATTGCCCTAAACTGAAGATAAGATTACCCAAGGAGAATATAATGGCAAAGAATCATCGCGGAAAACTGATTAGAATCCTGCCCAATCACGGCAGAGGTGAATGCCCTTTCTGTCACCGCACCGGAGTGAAACTCACACACGAAGTGAAAGCCGGCGACAAGACCATCAAAGTCTGCAAGATTTGCAGAAAAGTCAAGCCTGAAGCAGTCAGCGCCTAATTTATAAATCCTGAAATCGTTGGTCAACTTAATCTGCCCGGTTTCAGGATTGCTGTATCTGAGTTAGTTACAATCTCTGCTGAAGCAGCCGGAAAACAATGTCAATCAGACCTCTAAAGCAATTCGGACAACATTTTCTCATTGATGACGAAATAGCTGATTCCATAGTAGATGCTGCTGAAATCAAGTTTGGAGAGCCGGTCTGGGAAATTGGACCGGGACAGGGAGTGCTGACAGGCAGGCTGCTGAAAAAAACTGAAAAGCTGACTGCCTTTGAAATAGATTATCGGCTGGCAGCTCTGCTGGACAAGAAATTCGGCTCAGAGCTCAAGTTAATCAATAAAGACATCCTTGCCATCAACTGGAAAAACCTGCTTTCTGAAGAAATTCAAGCAGGAGCCAAGCAGGTTAAGCTGGTTTCCAATCTTCCCTATCAGATAACATCGCCTGTGCTGTATGCGATTGAGGAGAATGAGCAGTTTTTTTCCAGAATTGTCATAATGATTCAGAAGGAAGTGGCGGAAAGACTCTCTGCCAAAGCGGGCTGCAAGGCTTATGGAGTGATGACTCTGAAGCTGCGCTATGCATTTGACGTAGAATTGCTATTTAAAGTTCCGCCAACTGCATTTGCACCGCCCCCCAAAGTGGAATCTGCAGTGGTGCTGCTTAAACCGCGTCAGGACAAGCCTCAGCTCAAATCTCTTGACACTTACAGACTAATCATCAATAAAGCATTTGCGCAGAGACGCAAGACTCTGAGGAACAATCTGCGCACGATATTTGCTCCGGAAGAATTAATCAGGCTGGAGCAGCGCAGCGGGATAGATTTTCAGCGACGAGGAGAAACGATTGAAGAAGGCGAATTTGTTCATCTGGCTGATTGTGCTTGTGACCTTGCCGGTCATTAGTATTGCTCAGTCAAACCATTTCAGCCTTTACTTCTATAACAGCTCCAAGCAGCGTAGATTTGAGCAAAGCACCAGCTATAAAATGTCTCCTTTTAAAAATTGGCAGATGCAAATCACAGGCAGAACGCTGGAAGACAAGCGCATAGACTTTGACCAGATCAGCCGCAACAGCTTTCTGTATGTGTCACTGTTTAATTATAACAGATTGCTGACTCACAATATCCAGACCGGTTATGAATACCTGACAGACTACAGCAGTCTGGAAAGTGAACTCAATCCCTATCTCAACAGAACAGGTTTTCTGGGCTATGGTGTCACTTTGTCACCTCTGGACAGCCTGAGACTGGAAACCAGCGCCAGAGCTTATTACAGGCATGAACAGGACAGATACAAGGATAATCACGAACTGATCAGTTCGGGTTTTCTGGAAAGATTCAATACAAGTTTCTCTATGAGCAGCGATGCAGTGTTTTTCAATCTGGGCGGCAACGCAGAATTGAAAAAGCTGGACTGGGAAGAGTATAAGCAGTTTTCTGCCAGTCTGTCATCACAGGTGGAAAAGAGCTCTTATCTGCTGCAGGGATTCGTCAATGCCTCCACCCGGTCAGAGGATTTGTATGTGCTGCAAAGTCCTGATTTGGATAATGGCAACAGCTTTTATGACAAGTATGACAAGCAGTATAAGAAGAATCTGACTGCCAATCTGAATATGTCGATTCCTGTGGGAAATCATTTGAATTGTGAGATAATGGAAAGCTATTCCCTGAGCGATTACAGGCACGAACAAAACAAAGCCCGTAACACTGGCGACTACAACAATCTGGCGCAGCTGAATCTGTCTTATAAACTGACAGACAACATCATGCTGCACTCCAATAATGCCCACAGCTATTACATCAAAGACCTGTCATATGTGAAGAACTCACGCATCATTGACATCAGGACTGCCAATGCCAATCTGGCGTGGGAATATGTTCCGTCAGACTCAATTCTGTTTGATTACACAATTGAGCTGCGCCGCACCCAGTTTCCTGATTCCAATCACAGACTTGACAATGACTACCTGACCAATACCTACAAACTGGGCTGGATTCTTTACTGGAAAGACCGCATGAGAGTGGCAAACCGTCTGCTCTACTGGCAGAGAGATGATGTCTTTATCAATGCTGTGCTGTCAGCCAATAACAGCACGATTACAGGTCTGCAGTGGCAGCCTGAGTGCGACATCCTGCTGGGAGACAGTTTTCTGCTGCATCAGGATTATCAGATCAGGGCTGATTATGATAACTATAAATACAATTTGTTCACGGAAATCAAGGATACTTTTTACAGAAGGGTCTCAGCTTCCTATCATCTGGTCTATGATTCCACTCCTTTGGCAGCCAAGCTGACTTTGCCCAAATGGAACCAGCTGCCCTACAGAAGCAGAAGGACTGATGCTTTCAGAGCTGATATGGGCTATGACTGGGAACGCAATGAGACAGGTGTCAAAACAGGAAATGAATATCTGATTAATGGCATTGACGAAAGACACAGCATAAGTTGCCTTCTGCAGGCACAGCACGGGATTGCCATTATGCAAATGCAGCCCAAATACAGTTGGGGCACGTGGAAAGAATATAGCCTGATGCTGTCCTCAGCCTGGCAATTGAATAGAGATTCACTGGCTGAAATCAGATTGAACCCTATCGGTTCAGACCTGAATGATCTGGACTGGAGAGTTTACTGCTCGCTTAATCTTCTGTTTTGATTAAAACAATCCCAGCACTTTCAGCAGGATAACAATCAGCAAAACCAGATTGAGAGACATACTGAAAATCAGCATATGTTTCAATTTATCGACCATGTCTTTGTTGAGTTGAATCTTCTTTTCCAGCCGCACCAGCATGTGTTCAATGGTGCCCAGTTGTTCGGCAGTGTTATCTATCTTTCTGATGTTGTGATTGTGTGCCAGGTTCCGTTTCCAGTGATTCATCAATTGATAAGCAATCAGCAGGAAAGGCGGCAGTAAACGTTTTCCGATCTGAAACATCATTTCCCCGCAAACTCATAACCAATGTTCAGATAATGGGTGGCATCCAGAACAGTATGCTGAGTAAAGGAATAATCCACAATGATGCCTATCATTCTGAAACTGGCTCCGGCTGACCAGGTGGCAGGATTCTGATGCATACCGGCTCTGAGATAGAGAGGATCAAACAATCTGAATTCCACTCCGCCCATAAACTCTGTATCTTCAGCAAAATCCTTTTTCAGTTCAACGCTTGTGGTGACCTGGTCGTATGGCATATAGGACAATCCAAGAGAAAACTTGCGCGGGATACTGTGTTGATTGTTCACGCCGAGTTTGGGATTGTTCAGATTGGACACGGCAAAACCGAATCTGGTTCTGTTATGCAGCGTTGCCAGTGCTCCGAGACTGATGCCATAGTCAGTATCGTCGCCAAAACCATCCATGGAAAGATGATAGATATTTGCTGACCAGCCCAGTTGCACTGAGGAATGGATGTCTTCCATCAGCGTGAATCCATGTGCCAGAACATACTGATTCTCAGACATCAGAACCGTGTCTTCAAAATCCACGCCGAAAGACTTGATTCCGGCTCCAATGACGCCCCAGTTTTTGGGAAGCGGATACACCAGACTGCCGGTCTTGATTTCGGAAAAGCTTTGTCCGAAAAGTTGTGCCATGCCGATGGATGCACTCATCGGCGCCAGATTGATTCCGGCAGGATTGAAGAAAACACCATTGGCATCATCTGAAACTGCCACAAAGGCATTGCTCATGGCTCTGGCTCTGGCGGAAGGCTGATAATCATTAAACACCGCCAGCAGGAAACTGACATTGACAATCAATATAAGCGCGAGTATAATCTTTCTCATAAGTCCCTCAATTCTTATCTTCATCTTGCCCTACTTCAGCTTGGCAGCCACAACGATGGGCTGAACTGTTGTCTCGGATTTGCCTGTCATCCTGTCTATAATTTCCAGGTGACAATAATACAGACCAATCGGCAGCAGATTCTTGTTTCTGTCTCTGCCGTCCCAGGACAGGTATTCAATGCCGTCGGGAGCAGTAATGATTTTATTGATGGGAGTAGCCACCAATCTGCCCTGAGCATCATAGATGCGGATTATGGCCTTGCCGGCAAGGACTCCAGCCTCCACCAGGCTTCCGTATTCGATAGTGATTTTCTGATTCAGCCAGGGATTGAAGATGTTTTTCTTATTGTTATCATTATTCCAGATGCTTAGCCAGGCAAGTTTCTTCTGGATGGGAACCTTGATTTTTCCATCTACCAGAACTGCAGCATTGACAATGTGAACAACATCATCTTCAGTATAACTGAATGAGCCCTGAGTAATATCCAGAATAGTCTCGCCATAAGACAGAGTTTCAAACAAAAGCTTGATCAGGATTCCGGAATTAGTAGGTGACACCAGTGCATTCTCACTGCTGTAAATCACAGTAATGGAATCTTCATTGGATGATAAAATCAAATCAGGATAGTTGTCTGACAAAGTTGACTCAATCTCGACATCGACAAAGCGCACGATTCTTTTGTTGAAGCCCACTTTGAATCTGTAGGCTGTCAGGTTCCAATCTTCTTCCAGTTTGGAGACATTGACGTTAACAGCAGTGGTCTCGCCTTTGGGCGCTTCCACGTTTGCCACTGTGAGAGAAATTGTATTGATATCAGCAGAGGGAATCATATCGCTGTCAGAGCGCGGATTGGTTCTATACTGACCGGAAGCGTAATTCACGATGCCGGTTATTTCAGCCCAGACCTGATTGAGCACAATGCCTGTCCAGGAATGGGGCTGAGGGTAGAAACCGTTGCTGATCTGACAACTGAAATTATTGGTGGCAACCGTGAACTGATTTCCGATGGGAGGAACTGAGACGCGCACATCAGTCAGCTTGATCAGCACTCCTTCATAAGCTTCGCCTGTATTGTATTGCAGGTTTTGCGGAGTGATGGCAACTGCTGCAGGAATCGGATCTCCGGAGCTCAAAACTTCATAAGAGGTCACGCTGCCGATTTCCGTGAATCCGCTGACCTCATTCACAGTGCCTGTTATGGCTATTCTGTCACCCGGTGCGGGAGTGTGGTCAGGGTCATTGACAAAGATGCCTTTCCAGGCTCCGGAACCTTCTGTGATTACATACTTGCCGCCGGTAAAACCTGTTCCTGAAACTACACCTTCCGTGGAAACCACCTGTCCCACAAAGAGCGAGGGATAGTTGTTTCCCGGTCCGGCAACTGTTGTGTATTGAATATCATAAATTGATATGCTGTAAGCAAGAACGCTGAACAAGAGCAGCGTCGCCAGAATGAATAATCTCTGCATAGTAAACTCCTGGTTTTCTTTTAAAAAGAGTTAGTCATTTATTTCTGCCGGAGCTTTCTCTTCTCCAGCATCTTTATTTATTATCGCATCCAGAATCAGCAGACCCATGGCAATCACGATGGAGCTGTCCGCCACGTTGAACACAGGCCATCTCTGCATGATGATATTGGGAAAATCCACATCCACAAAATCTGTCACATAACCAAACAGAATTCTGTCTATCACGTTGCCGATAGCGCCGCCAACCACCATACTGAGAGCTATGCGCTGCAGCTTGGTATTTGACCTGTAAATCATATACAGAACAAAAACCACAGCCAACACCGTCATAATTATAAAAAATATCCGGTTGAATTCAGGGCTGCCCAGACTGATACTGAAAGCTGCACCTGTATTCTGGACATGGGTCAGCATCACCAGTTCACCCAGTATCTGTTTGCTTTCATACAAAGGCAGGTTCAGTTTGACCACTATCTTGACCAATTGGTCAAGCAGAATAATGACTGCAGCCAGCCACAGGTATCTGAACTGCCTGGCAGCCACGGTCTGTTTTTCCCGCATCCAGATTAATTCCATTATTTCCGGCGCCGCTTCTTATCTTCTTCTTTGGACTTGCAGTCCATACAGTATCTGGCATAGGGTATGATTTCCAGACGGGTTTCCGGAATTTTATCTCCGCAGATTTCACAAATGCCATAGGTGCTGTCAGAGATTCGTCTCAGGGCATCACTCAGGAGTCTGATTTTCTCACGCTCTTGTTCCATCAGCATCACTGTCTGTTCCATCAGGTTGGTGTCGCTGCCCTGGTCAGCCTGATGAAAGGCATAGGAGGACAAATCACCCGAGCTTTCCTTGGCTCCGATACTCTGGTCCTGGTTCGCTTTATCAATAAAACTTTTGCTTTCAGCCAGTTCTTTTTTTATCAACTCTTCAAAGTGTTTAAGCTTGGCTGCTGACAATGCTTTTGCTGCCATTTTTACTCCAGTCTGTTACGACGTTTCTATAATATAAATACAAGATGGACATCATTTCACAGCGCAAAACTCTGTCAATCCAAAAAACCTCTTTGATAAGATAACTTCTCTGCCTGCTCACACAAGCACGATTAATTTTGTAATCAGCATCTTTAGATTATCAGACGCCCGGTTCGCATTGGATCTGATTTCTTCCTGCGAATGTGCCAGATTGTGAAACAGATTACTGTAATTTGTAACCACAGAAATTCCCAGCACTTCCAGCCCGGCATGACGCGCCACAATAACTTCCGGGACAGTTGACATTCCCACCAGATCAGCTCCCAGCTTGGCAAACATGGCGCATTCAGCCTGGGTTTCCAGACTGGGCCCTGTCACACCGATGTAAATTCCCCGCTTCAGTTTTATCTGAAGTTCTGATTCAATCTGCCTTAACTGATTATGCATTTTTTCGGAATAGGGCAGATTCATCGAGGGAAATCTCTCGCCCTGCTCTTCTACATTTTTTCCAATCAGAGGATTGGTGCCCATAAAGTTGATGTGATCTGTCAGCACGACAATGTCTCCAGGCTCAAAATCCTCTCTCAGACTGCCGGAAGCATTTGTCACAATCAGCGTTTTCACGCCCAGAGCAGCAAACACCCGAACCGGAAAGACGACCTGTTCCATTGTGTAGCCTTCGTAAAAGTGGAATCTGCCCTGCAGGCAAATGACAGCTTTTCCGTTCAGGTAACCGAATAACAGGTTGCCTGCGTGCGAAGGAGATGTGCTTTTTACAAAGCCGGGAATCTCTTCATAGGGAATGACGATTTTGTCGGAAAGCATCTCTGCCAGTGGATTCAGACCCGTGCCCAGAATGATTCCCGCTGTTGGCGTTTGCGGAATCTTTGACTTAATCCAGTCTGCCGTGTTTTGAAAGTTCACTATTTTCCCTTATCAGTTTGAGCAGCCTGTTCGCTGCCCGGAACGATGTTTTCTTTAATCTGCCTGAATTCTGTATCTATCAGTTTGTCCGCATCTTTGGCGAGCAGCGGGTCTTTGTTGATTCTTTCCATAAAAGTCTGCAACTCCACTTTGAACTGCATCAGGAAATGTCTTTTCTGTTCCTTGATATGCATGAATTCATGTTCCAGCGCGCTCAGGTATTGTCTGGCTTCCTGAATGGCGCGTTTGGCTTTGATTTCAGCTTCCTGAAGGATGTTTTCAGCTTCTTTTCTGGCGTTGGCAATGATGTCTGCCTTGGATTTTTCAGCGAAGACCAAAGTCCTGCTGATGAGCTCTTCACGCCTTTTCAAATCTTCAATGGTCTGAGACGCCGAAGTCGCTTCCTGACGCACTTCCTGCTGAAACTGAGTTTGCCGCTGGACTTCTTTTTCCTGATGTTTATTCAGCTCTTCAATTTCTTTGGCAAGCTGTTCCAGATAATCCCTGACCTCTTTTTTCTTGTAGCCAGGGATAGCTGATGAAAATTCCTGATGTCTGATGTCGATTGGATGTAGTGCCAATTCTCCTCCTGAATTATAAAAATATCGAGCTTAAAAAGCCAATCAGCAGACGCTTGACCACAAAATCGATGAGCAGAATCGCAATCAGGGGCGAGATGTCTATTCCCTGCAGTGGAACGATTCTGCGGATGGGTGCCAGAACCGGTTCTGTAGCTCTGATGAGCATTTGATAAAGTCTGTTGTAAGGATTGGGCGAAAACCATGAAATCAGCGCTCTGACAAGGATTAACATAGTATAGACGTTGAGAAATGTCTGCACCAGCCAGATGATGAAATGACCAAAATTTCCTCCCTGCGGCATCAGTCCAGCACCTCATGACAGTTGCGGCAGCGCGCTTCGTAGGCATCTGTGGAGCCTACCAGAATCTGTTCACTGCTGTGCACAATGCGTTGCGTCCGGTTTGCCGGATTGCCGCATTTCAGACAAATTGCCAGATTTTTGGTCACGTATTCCGCTATAGCTAAAAGCTGAGGCATGCTGCCAAAGGGATTGCCTTTATAGTCCTGATCCAGACCTGCCACAATCACGCGGATTCCGCGATCTGCCAAATCGTTACAGATGCCCACTATGGATTCGTCAAAAAACTGCGCTTCGTCAATTGCCACGATTTGCACATCGTCTGACAGGTGTTCATAAATTTCGCTGGGATTGTTGATGGGAATGGATGGAGCCTGCATTTGCGAGTGCGACACGATATTCATTTCGTGATAACGGTCGTCGATGATGGGCTTGAACACCAGTAACTTCTGTTTGGCATATTCCGCTCTGTGGATTCTTTTGATCAGTTCTTCCGTTTTGCCGCTGAACATACTGCCGCAAATCACTTCAATCCAGCCTGTGTGCTGCACATTGATATTCACAACCACTCCCTTGTTCCATTCTTTATTACTGTCAAACATCTTGTTTTATCCGCCCTGTCGTGTCAATGACAAAGCTTGTTTGTAATCTCATAAACCGCGATTCCGGCTGAAACTGCAGCGTTTAAAGATTCCATTTTTTCCGCTATCGGGATGCCTACTTTCTGCGTAACTGCGGTCATAACTTCAGCAGAAATTCCGCTGCCCTCAGAGCCGATTATCACAATCACCGGCTCAGCTTTTGATAGTGTGAGTTCCTGCAGTCTGATGTCTCCGTCCATTACCAGCCCGATTTTCTGAGCCGACTGAGTTTTCAGCCAAGCCAGTTCCCGGACTTCGGAAGGCAGGAAAAACACGCTTCCCAACGAGGCTCGCACCACTTTGGGCGCAAAAACTTCGCAGCAGTCGGGCGAAAGGACGATTCCATCCAGGCTGAACGCTGCCGCAGTGCGGAAAATCGCACCCAGATTGCCCGGATCCCTGATCCCATCCAGATACAAAATCACTTTGTATTTATCTAAAGAAAACTGCGGAATCTCAAATAGCGCGGCAAAAGGCTGCGGCGTTTCCGTGTCTGTCAATTCATTGATTTCATGCGGTTTAGCAGTGTAGATATCACATTTTGTTTTGCCTAAAAATTCACTTGCCGCCTCGAAGCTGGAAGTGATAATTTCTTCCGGCATAAAGTTATTGGCGATGAGCTGTTCAATCAGATTTCTGCCTTCCACCAGAGTCTGATTTTCCAGACGGCGGAATTTTTTCTGTTTCAGCTTTTTCAGTTCACTCAGATGGCTCTTGCTTAAAGGCAAAATTCTGAGTTCGGATTCAGATCTCATCGGTGGTCAGTTCTATTCTGAGCTGTAAAATGTCGTGCAGATGCATGGGTTTGATGCCGGGCTGCACCGCAATCAGCATCATTTCAGGCATTTCGCCCTCATAGATGATGCTGTTGTGGCTATAGACGCAGGCTTTTTTATTCACGTATTTCTCATCTGGATAGAGGATGATATTACCCGTCTCGTCCTGTTTAAGCGTGAAAGTGGATGCATAAAAAATGTCGTCCCAGTCATATTGCTGCAACAGGTCGAAGTAAAAGCCGATTTCCTTAATTTCTTTCTCTTTCTTTTTCATATACCTAGCTTTTCCTAAAAGCAGGTTACAAGGATAATCGCAAGCCCAATCTGTCAAGCATTGTCGTCGCACTTATTTTGCATCCCGAAAGGGAAATCATAGCTGCTTGCCTGTGTGTCAGTTATACACTTATCCACAATCCCGGTGGATAACATAATATTTGTAACCCATCTATATCACAATATCTTAGCTCATCTCGTGGATAACTGTCCCAACTTATCCACAAGTTATGCACATGTATCCTCTAACCATTATTACTACTGTAAAATTGCATCGTCCCTACAGGCAATACGGAGTCAATACGCTATCATTACGGATTAAACCCGTAATGACTCCGTATTGATAGCGTAATGGTAGTAAGAGTGGAAAGGTGAAAAAGTGGAAAAGTGTAGTCCATTCTGCTTTCCCGGAGTTTAAATTGCACTTTGAAAACAATCAATGGTAGTAATTCTTACGGGGCAATTCGGACTTCGTGAAATTGATCTACGAAGTCCTAAATTTCCTTTTGAGATAAATATCCACATCAGTCTATCAGAAAATTTCGAACTCCGGAAACTGCCATGCTCGGGAAATTTCGAACTCCGGAAATGGGAAACAAATTCCGGACGTGTTGAATTATGCTTAATCTGCTATACATCAGGAAGAGGTGCAAGCAGAAATCATGAATAATAAACCTTTGCGTCTCTTTGTGTCTTTGTGGTGGAAAAAAGAACCGGCAAAAATCTGCCGGTTCACATAGTTTTCTGCAATGAAGTTATTTGTTAATAGGGATAATCCTGAGCGGTTTCGAGCCCTTTTAGGACGCGGATGGCGCCCTGGCTGAGAGCTTCCATTTCCTTCTCGCCGGGATAGATGTGGAAGGGTGCGACAAAACCGGCACGGCGTTTGAGTTCATCCACGATCTGATTGTTATAGACCAAGCCGCCGGACATGAAGACGGCATCCACTTTTCCGCAGAGAACAGTAGCGCAAGCGCCGATTTCCTTGGCAATCTGATAGCACATTGCATCCTGGATTTTTTTGGCAAATTCGTCGCCGTTTTCAATTCTCTTTTCGACTTCCAGTCCGTTATCCGTGCCGAGGTAAGCCATGTAGCCGCCGGTCTTGGTGAGCCGCGTGACCAGTTCCTTGTGAGTGTATTTTCCGGAGAAGGCAAGTTCCAGCAAATCGCCTATGGGCAAGGCTCCGCAACGCTGCGGGGAAAAAGGTCCCATGCCCAGCAGAGCGTTGTTGACATCGACAATTCTGCCCGCTTTGATGGCTGCGACAGAAATGCCGCCACCCATATGGACGCCTATCATATTCATACTCTGGAAGTCCCTGTCCTGCTCGCTGGCCAGCAGACGCGCGATGTATCTGATGTTGAGAGCGTGCAGGAGTGATTTTCTTTCAATTTCGGGAATGCCGGAAATGCGCGCTATGTCGTCAAATTCGTCCACTACGACAGGGTCAACAATGAAGGAGGGGATATTGAGTTTTCTGCCGATTGGTTCCGCCATAAAAGCGCCGAGGTTGGAGGCGTGGATTCTGCCCCACAGGGAAGGGTCTTGCAGGTCACGCAGCATGCTGGCGCAGATTTTCATGGTGCCGCCGCTGACAGGACGCACCAGGCCGCCTCTGCCCACCACGGCATGCAAACTTTCAGGCGTGACATTGTTTTCCTGCATGGCATCCATCACAAGCTGAGTGCGGTATTCAAACTGTTCCAGAATGCCACCAAACTTGTCAAGCTCAGCCGGGTCGTGGCGCAAAGTCTTTTCAAATACAGGATTCAGGTC
>JAWOHU010000257.1:0-11522 GCA_046485025.1 Cloacimonadaceae bacterium (SeqCode)
CATTCACTGACATTGCCGGTCAGGTCATACAGGCCAAAGGCATTGGCAGACTTGGTTTTGACGGGATGCATCCTGCCCTGGGCATTGTTTTTGTACCAGGCCACCTGATGCGCGGTGTTGGAACCGCTGTATTTGAAAGCTTTATCCGCTCTGGCGGCATATTCCCATTCCGCTTCCGTGGGCAAACGATAACCGTTTGCTCTGAAATTGCAGGAGACATTGATGCCGGAAATCTTGTAAGCAGGGGTCAGCCCTTCCGCTTCACTTCTGAGATTGCAATACTGGACAGCTTCATACCAGGTGACGTTGTCCACCGGATAGTTGTCTCCTTCCAGACTGACATTGGCAGGAGACATATAGCGATTCCATTCCGCCTGGGTAACTTCTTTGCTGGAAATATAGAAACTGCTTAAAGACACATCCGCTTTGGCATCAGCTTTGAGGTTGCCATAGGCAAAGGTGCTGGCTTTGAGATAGACAAAACCTGCCGGCATCACAGGCTTGGTCGTGGTGGGCGTCGTGGTCTGAGCGGGACTTGTATCCTGCCGGTAGGGAGTTCTGTTGCCGAGAGGATCGGAAGCCGGAATTTCCACTCTGGGCGTCACTTCAGTTTGGGCAGGGAATCTGTCTTCTGACTCATCCAGGGAACGCAGTCTGGCAGCGGGAGGATTAGTTCTAATGCGGCGGTAACTGTCATCCGGCTGTGAGGATACAATATTCACCGTATCATTGATCTCAGTCAGGAATCCCGTGAATTTGAAAGTTGTCTCATCCTGTCCGAAGACCGTTTCCAGCAGGTTGGTGCTCATCAGCACAGCGATAAAAACAATGGTGATAACTATCGCTATCCAGAACCAGGTGTCAAGTTTGCGGCTGGGCAGAGCCATCTTATCATCATCAGTCAGAGGATGAATAGCTGTTTCTTCAGCAATATGGATGTCCTGTTGGCGGATGGGTTTGAGCTTGTTCAGGGCTTTTAACAGATGCTCAAAAGAATCATAGCGCTGGTTGAGATTCTTCTGCAGACAGCGTTCCAGGATTTCATTCATCTGCTTCGTTACACCCGGAATGAAGTCAAACCGTTTCTCCATAATCCTTTGCGGGAAATAGAGAGTGTTGTAGAAAGCCGAGGTGGAAAAGAGCTTTGCCAGCTGGAGTCCGAGATTGAAGATATCTTCACGCTCATCACCGACGTCGTAACTAATGCCGGAAGAGAGGATAATGACGTCCTGCTCTTCTGTCAGGATGATGTTGTTCAGATTGAGGTTAAAGACTGACAGACCTGCTTTGCGGATAGCTATGGCAGCCTCCACTATCTGGATGGTTATGTTTCTGCTTAAGCTTTCGGTGAGCAGTTCAGGATTGAGTTCTTTGATTGACGCCAGGGATTTGCCTTCTACGTATTCGGAAACTATGTAAGCCGGTCTGTGCGACTGATTGACCTCAAAGGCTTTGGCAATGCCGGGATGGGTGATGTGCTTGATTTTACTCATGCGGACAATGGAACCAAACAGCTTGTCCACATTATCAAAATAAGACTGATGGTAAAGCTTGAGGGAACGTTGAGCGCCGCAGCGTTCGTCAGCCACCAGATAACTGATGCCGTCGTCGTCCCTGCCGATGATTTTTTTTACTTTGTAATGTTCCTGAAAGACATCTCCGGCATTGAGCAGAGTAAAGGTCTTGTCCTGTTTATGCTTAACGGGTTTGGCAAGCGGCACGGGAATTGCTTCTTCAGGTGGAGAAACAGGCTCAGGCTTGGCTGCGTGAACAGCCTTCTGTCCGCATTGAGGACAGAATTTGGCTTCCTCGCTGATTTTGTAACCGCAGTTACAACAGAATGGCATAGTCTCTCCTGAGCATTATTCCTCTTTACAAAAAAGCAGAGAGTCCGCACCCTCTGCAGTTTGGTCTAATTCTTTTTTATGACTGCCAGCCAGACATCTTTTCCATTGATATCAATCTGCTTCAGGTCCGGCGTCTGCTGCGTCAGGCGTTCAAGTTCATCCGTCAGGGTCTCACTTTTAATATAATCGGAATACTCCTGCAGGGCAAGAGCAATATCCTCATCGCCATACCACTGCACCTTTATCCTGTCCATAATCTCAAAGTTCTGTTCCTTGCGGGTGTATTGAATCTTGTTGATGAGCTCGCGGGCATAGCCTTCCGTTATCAGTTCAGGCGTCAAAGTCACAACCAGCGCCACAAACAGCTTGCGGTTGGATTGGAAGACATAGCCTTCCTTGGGCTTGATGGAAACCTGCAGATCCTCAGGCGTCAGTTTCAGGGTTTCTCCTTCCACCTCTATGGAAAAGAAACCTTTGCTGCTGAAGGCTTGCAGAGCTTCGGAGCCGTTTACTTTGGGCAACAGGGCGCTCAGCGCCTTGATGTATTTGCCATACTTGGGACCCATCACCTTGAAATCAGGCTTCAGGTCATACTGCACAAAGCCGTCGTTGTCTGCCACATACCTGATTGCGTGGATGTTGATTTCCTCTTTGATAAGCTCAAACATCCGCTCTGTGACAGGCTTTACCCGTTCAGGCACATAGATGGCTGTCAGCGGCTGGCGCACCTTGATCTGACAATCATTACGCGCTGCCCTGCCCAGTGACACGATGTCGATAACGGTCTGCATTTCCTCTTCCAGAGCGGGTTCGATATACTTTTCATCCGCCACGGGATAGTCAGTCAGATGCACGCTTTCCTTGCCGGTCAGGTTTTGATAAATCACATCAGACAGATAGGGCGCAAAAGGCGCCATCAGCTTGGTCACTTCCACCAGCACCTGATAAAGGGTCAGATAGGCATCTTTCTTATCGGCTGAGAGTTTCAGCGACCAGAAACGCCGTCTGGAGCGTCTGACAAACCAGTTGGAAAGCTCGTCTATGACAAAGTCCTGCAGGGCTCTGACGCTTTTTGTAAAGTCAAATTGCTCGTTCCATTCATTGACTTTTTTGGTCAAAGTGTGCAATCTGGAAATAATCCAGCGGTCTATTTCACTGAATTTCTGCCAGGTAACTGGATAGGCGGATACGTCAAAGCTGTCGATGTTGGCATAGGTGCTGAAGAAGGAATAGACGTTTTTCAGCGTGCCGATGTATTTATTGACCACTTCCTTGACTTCGTCCTCATTAAAACGGGTCGGCAGCCAGGGCGGACTGACCTCCAAAAGATACCAGCGGATGGCATCAGCGCCATAGGTCGCCATCAGCTCCAAAGGCTCTACTGAATTGCCTTTGCTCTTGCTCATCTTCTGGCCTGTCTTGTCCAGAATCATATCATTGACCAGGCACTTTTTGTAGCTGGTCTGGCCTGTGAGCAGAGTGGAAATGGTCAGCATAGAATAGAACCAGCCGCGTGTCTGGTCCAGTCCTTCGGCAATAAAATCTGCAGGAAAGAGTCCATTGGTCAGCAGGTCAGGCTGCTCGAAGGGATAATGCCATTGGGCAAAAGGCATGGAGCCGCTGTCAAACCAGCAGTCGATGACTTCGCTGGTGCGGTGCATTTTACCTCCGCACTGGTCGCAGGTCAAGACCACATCATCCACATAAGGTTTGTGCAGTTCGATGTCTTGCGGAACGGGATCGCCGTTCTCCAGCTTGCCCTTTTCCATGAGTTCAGCAATGGAGCCGATGGAGGTCTGATGTTCGCAATGGTCGCAAATCCAGATGTTCAGAGGTGTGCCCCAAAACCTGTCTCTGGAAAGCGCCCAGTCCACATTGTTTTCCAGCCATTCGCCAAAACGCTTTTCTCCCACGTAGGGCGGATACCAGTCTATCTGTCTGTTCTGTTCTAAGAGTTGCTGCTTGAACTGCGTGGTTCTGATGTACCAGCTTTCTCTGGCATAATAGATAAGCGGGCTGGTGCAGCGCCAGCAGTGGGGATAGCTGTGTTTGACCTGCTCGCGTTTATAGAGGATTTCCCGCTCTTTCAAATCCCTGATGATGTCTTTATCGGCAGCTTTGACAAACTGCCCCGCCCAGGTTGTGACTACATCCGTGAACTTTCCTTCCCCGTCCACGGGCTGCACAAAGGGCAGGTCATATTTCATCGCCAGATTAAAGTCATCCTGTCCGAAGGCAGGAGCAGTATGCACTATGCCGGTGCCGTCCTCCATTGTGACATAATCCGCCAGGCCCACATACCAGGCTGGCTTTTCCGGCTCGACAAAGCGGAACAGCGGTTCATACTGCTTGCGCTCCAGAGTCTTGCCCGCAAATTCTTCTATGATTTCATAATCCCCGTCCAGCACGTTCAGACGCGCCTTGGCAAGGATATAAAAGCTGTCTTTATGTTTCACTTTGACATATGTTTCAGTCGGATGCACCGCCAGTGCGACGTTGGAAATCAGCGTCCAGGGCGTCGTGGTCCAGGCCAGGTAATACAGGTTTTCCTCTTCAGAAGCCTTGAATCTGACATAGACGGAGGGGTCTTCCACGTCCTTGTAGCCTTGCGCCACCTCGTGTGAAGAAAGCGGAGTTCCGCAGCTCGGGCAATAGGGGACAATCTTGTAACCCTGATAAATCAGTCCCCGGTCATGGAAATTCTTCAGAATCCACCAGACAGACTCTATGTAATTATTTTCCAAGGTGATATAGGGATGGTCCAGGTCGATCCAGTAGCCCATCACTTCGGTCATTGCGCGCCACTGTTTCTCATAGGTGAAGACGGATTCCCTGCACTTCTTGTTAAAGGCTTCCACGCCGTATTCTTCAATGCCCTTCTTGTCTTCCAGACCCAGCAGTTTTTCGACTTCGATCTCGACCGGCAGGCCGTGTGTGTCCCAACCTGCTTTGCGCTTGACCTGAAAGCCCTGCATGGTCTTCAGACGGCAGACTGCGTCCTTGAGCAGACGTGCTATGACATGATGGATTCCGGGCTTGCCATTGGCGGTCGGAGGTCCTTCATAAAAGACGTATTTCGGCTTTCCTTCGCGGAAGTCTTCACTTTTTTTGATGATGTCGTGCTGTTTCCAATAATCTCTTAAGCGGGCTTCCAAATGAGCCGGGCTTTCTTTCATATCCAAAGGTTTATACATTTTCTATCCTGGTGTTATACTCTAAAGACGCAAATGATTTTATTATTTAACGCTAAAGCCGCGAATGACGCAAAGGATAAAGACGCTATTGCTGAATTAGTTATGACAATATCTTTCATTGCGTCTCTTGCGCCTTTTGCGTTAATAAATATCTTTTATACTTTTTTCAGACCGGTGCGTTTCTGTCCCGGCACAAAAGTCTGTTTCATCGGGTTGGGATTCATCTTTTTGGGTTCGTGAGGCATCACTTTATGCTCTTCTTTGCCTTCTTCCTCGACCGGCTTCTCTTCAAACAGCTCAGCGAAGTGCTCTTTCAGGTCTTTATGACCGCTGACGTATGCCTTCCAGTCTTCCACGGCGGCATCCATCTCCACGCATTTGGTGCAGAGAATCAGCAGATTCTGTTCGTTAACGCCAATCCAGCCGCGGTCATAGCAATGGTCGCAGCTTTTCTTTTTGCGGTGCTTAAGAGCGATTTTCTGTGCCGCTGCCAGATGTTTTTCGTCCAGTATAAACATAACATCTTCTCCTTTTTTTTGGCTGCTAATCAGGTATTCAACAGCCCGGTTATGTAGAATTTGTCATTAATTCAGACCCGCTAAATCTGAACAGCATTTTTTTCTGATTAACGGGTTAAAATCTCTACTGACAGTGATTTACTACTTCTTCTTAGGTTTTCCTTTAGTGCCTGTCTTAATGGCAATTTCTGCCTGTTTTTCAATCTTTTCCGCTTTGGGTTTGCTCTGCGGCTTGCTCTGCGGCTTGGGCTGTTCCTTAGGTTCCTGTTTGTAGGTAACAGATTCAGCCAGGCTCACTTTTCTCATCTCGACCTTGATGACGGGTTCCAGCTTGTGGGAAACCACATACAAAGTCTTGCTGCGCGCCAGGGCGAGTTTGTCCTCGACCGACAGCGCCATGATTTCTTTCATGTCGGCTACACGCTCGACCAGGCCTGTTTTCTGGTCCACGATTTGCACAAAGGTTTGTTTCTCAGCCATGAAGAGAACCTCCATTTTATATTTATCAGGGAATCTTTCAACTATTTTGGTGACAAAATTGATGTATTCAGCGGAGCATTGACGATAATACACACGGAAGGCGCGACACCGCTCTATGCGCGGGCAAATGGCACATAGCTGGGGTGTGATAACTTTGTTCCGCTTGATTTCGCAATGGAAGATTTTCATATTCTTATGATTTACCGCCGTTTCTTGTCACTTCTAATTGCCAACTATTATCAGAAAAGCCTTTTGTCAATTGCTATTTTTCACCACAAAGACACAAAGCCACAAAGAAACACAAAGTTGGACTTTAATCACGAAAAACAAGAAACACACGAAAGGAAGCATAACCACGGAAAACACGGAAAAAGCGGAATACCCTGAAAAGCATGCTGAAAGTGATACATTCCAAATGACAAATTCTTCCCTAATTCAAGCCGGATATCCTTTCTCTTTTCACCTGCTGATTGCCTGTGCCCGGGCGCAGGAGGTCAGGGAGGGGACAGACACAGGTCAGGCTGTCTCAATTAAGCACAATGCATCTGCCTTTTTCTACAAATTTACTATCCCCGTTTCCTGCAGTAGGCATTGTGGTCTTCCCGGTCGAAGGGTATAGAGATGGAATATGTCTCGTTATCCGCTTTAAAGTCTATGATCAGGGTCGAAGGACTCTTTAAATCATCCCCAGCGAGCTCTGTGGCAAAAGCATAACTTGATTTGTCCAATGCCACTTTTCCAAAAGCGGACTTGGTTTCCATAGCCCGTTTCAGAAAAGCGACAAAAGCCTCCGGATTGGCCACAGGACTGTCTGCATTGGGTCCATACAAAGCCTGCACCGTTTCACTCTGGCCCTGCACATTTATGGCAATAATCTTGATATCCATCCCATCCTCCTTTATTCAAACCACAGAATACACGGAATACACAGAAAGAAAAGTCCGTCATCCCTGCGCAGGCAGGGATCCAGCCTGTTTATATTTTTCAATCTCTTCAAGTTATGCTGTTTTGAACATAGGACTCATTTCCTTTTGTAGTGTCAAGCAGAGAATGACGCTAAAGCGTAATTATAATTATAATAGTTATCAGTTATGGGCTATCGCTCAAGTTAGATGTGCAAATTAAAAATTACATATTTAGGATTAGGCTCAAACCAAATCCCAGAGCTATAATTCACACGGGACTATGTTCATAGCTAACCGCAGAGCGGTTTTCCATTTGTTAGCCAGTGGTTTTGAACCACTGGTAACATAAGGCCGAAAAGTTAACCCCAGTGGGGTTTTTCATTAAAACTGACATTATAAGGTGGATGGTTTTAAACCATCCAAAGCAAATGGGAAACCCCTAAGGGGTTGGATCCGCAAGCTTGTATACCCATGAATAAATTCATGGGCTAACAAATAGAAAATCCCTGTGGGATTCATTAATTCCGCATAATTTGATGGGGATATTCAAAACGCTTTTCACCAATAGTATGCAGCTTTCCTGCTCCGCCCTTACATCATAACCCATAATTAACCTATATATAACCGGGGTATAAGGGCATGGAAGCGGTTATCTAACGGTAAAATGTTATTAAATAGTAATTTACGGTCTATGGGCGGGGTTAGTGCGGTTTATGGAGTCTGCTTTAATATACTATAGACAAGGATTTGAAAAAGAAATTGAAAAAAGTCTGCTGATTTTGTAAATAATACTTGCCAGAAAAATCAGTATCGAATAGTCTTGCATCTGTATGAAGTTTATAGGAGAAAACAATATAGAAACCTAAATACATTAAGCATAAGGGAGAGTTTATGCGTAAGTTTATTTTAATCCTTGGCATCACATTTTTTGCATTTCTTTGTATCAGTTTATCTGCCACAGTTTATTACAGTTATGCGCCATTCGGAACAGATGTAACTGACCGTAACGACTGGTGGACGAACCGTAACGGGAGCGGCGACCATCCATCCATATTTAATCCCTTTGGCGGAAACAATGACACTTTTACAGTCCAGAGCGGACACAATATGACAGCTTCTGCACAATGGGATGTAACCGGCTCTGATTCCAAAGTGGTAATAGAAAACGGAGGTAAAATCACCACCGGTGAGTATGACCACGGAATCATGCTGGATATTCAATCCGGCGGAACTTATGAGATTACCGATACTTCTTATGGTATGATGGAAGTAGGTACTTGGGATGCCAATAGCACAGTTATTTTAAATAATTCCGGCATTTATTTTGAAGATGGAATATCCTATGGCAACCTTACGGTACAAAGCGGAACAGCCGACGTCACAGGTTCTTCGGGATTGACTGTAAGAGGAACTCTGACCGTGGCTGGCGGAACTTTTGAGGGAGGGCAAACCACCTCTCACACTAATAGTTATAGCAATATCGTGGTCAATAGCGGTAACTTTTACGGCTGCACAGGATCTGCCACAGTAACGCATAACATCAGTGGCAATATCACTGTCAACGGAGGATATTTCCGTGCCACAGATGGTTCCGGCGGAGCGACCTATAACGTGGGAGGCGATGTAACCATCAATACCGGAGGTTGGTTTTATGCTTGTTACAGAAGTGGAACTCTGGATTTGCCAAGCACTACCTGGAATATCACAGGAAGCTTAACCAATAGCGGATATTACTATGCTCGAAACAGAGCTGCGGGCGGATATCCTTATATTAATCTATCCGGAACAGGACAGACTTTTAAGCTTGGTTCATTCAGCTCAGTGGAACAGGGACAGCACTATATCACAATGACAACGGGTTCCAGTTATACTTTAACCGGGGATATTTATGTAAGTGAAAACTATCCTATCTATTTACGCGGAACTCTGGATGCATCGACTTATTCAATCAACCGAAACTCGTACAGCACCGGAGACCCGTCTATTCAGGTGTACGGATATGTTAAGTCAGCCAAAACCGCTGGACTGGCAGGACTCGGAACCAACTACACCTGCAACCTTTACAACATTTCCAGATTGTATCTGCAAACGGGCTGTACCGTGGAATATTATGCATCCGGCTCCCAGACCGTAACGCCTTTGACCACGTATAAAACCCTGATCTTTACAGGCGGGAACAAGTCCTTAAACGGTGATGCCACAGTTGCGGATAATATTACTATGAATGCACCTCTGAGTATCAATTCAAACGGAGCTCTCAGCTTAAATGGTTCCATGTCAGGAAATTCCGCCATCACAGGATACGGTAGCCTCAGTATTTTGGGAACTGCTTCCGCCCTGAATCTGGTCCCCTCCGAGGTAACCCAGCTCACCCTGAACCGGGCAAGCGGATGTTATCTGACCGGAAGCCTTACACTTACTACTCTGAATCTGTACAATGGTACACTTTACCTGGGTCCCCAGACCATGACAATTTATGGGTTGATGTATATAAGTTCCGGCAATGGCTATCTTAATGGAACCAGCAGTTCATCAATCGTAGTCAGCGGTTCAGCAAATCAATTAAGTCTGCCTGCGTTGATTCTGGGAAACCTGACTGTTAACAGAAATCAGGGCTGCAAGCTGATTGGTAATGTAAGCGTTTATACTGCTTTGAACCTGCAAGCGGGAGCTTTGGATTTAAACGGAAATGTTCTAGCTTTATACGGTGCCTTGAATAAAACCTCGGGATATCTGACTGCCAATACAGGTACGCTGCAAATCCAACCCGGAACGACGGACGTTACCCTGCCCAGCAGTTTTATTAACTCACTGGCGATGAACAGGACAGGCAGAACCTGCTATATGAACGGTAATTTTGAAGCAAATATCCTTAGTATCAGCAATGGAACTTTTGCCATCGGAGCCAATGAGCTTACAGTTAACACAAATTTTTCAGTAGCCTCCGGCGGAGTTTTCCAGGGTGGAAATACTTCGTCTTTCTATCTGAAAACAGGTGCCAATATTCCGGCAGTAACCTTGAACTTATTTAACTTTTATGCTTTTGGAACAGCTTATCTGACCGGTACTATGACAGTCTCAAGTTTGCAATTAGCAGCCGGCACTGTACACTTAACCAATCAAACCCTGTCTGTAAATCAAAGCATTATATATGCAAATGGCAGTATCAACGGGTATGCCGCTTCCAGCTTGTATCTGTCCGGAAGCAGCGCTGTTCCTATGAACTTGCCCGTTTTCACAGTCGGCAATTTTTATCTGAACAGAACTGGAACTGTTACTGTAACTTCAACCGGAAATATTTTATCTTCGCTCAGGCTTAATAGCGGATCAATGAATATTGCTACGGGTGGCAGCCTGACTTTTGCGGATAATTCAACTATCTATCGCTCCAATGGTACTTTGACCGGAACACCCACCTTTGCAGGAAGGGTAAATGTTACCTATGAAGCAGATTTGATCACCGGAGCTGAAATCCCGTCTGCTGCAGGAGTCCTGGAATTACTGGTGATACTTGCGAATCAAACTGTTACTGCAGGCAGCGATTTGGAGGTCGGAACGAAGCTTACTGTCATGGATGACAGTGTACTTGATTTGGGCTCTTATCTTCTTAATCTGGATGCTGATGCAACGATTGAAAGTGGCAACGGTGCATTAATTTGGGGTAACGCAGTTCAGGATATCGGTTCCAACGGTTTTGATGCTTCAGCTTTGGGAATTGAAATTGAGCCGGGTGTAGAAATCACCAATTTTGATGCCACTCATCAGGAACTAAGCCAAACTCTGCCAATGGGCGTAAGTATAGAACGCACCTGGGTTCTGGAAGGTGATTTTGACGGCGAGCAAACTGTCACTTTTACTTGGAATTCTTCTGCTGACAATGGTCTGGATTTTGATACTTATCCGGCTGTGGTAATGCTGAAATCAGGTTCAAACTGGGCTCCAGCCAGCGACCCTATAAACGTTTCCGGAATGTATCCCCGCCAGGTTACTTTCCAGACCTCGCATTTTTCGGAGTGGACTGTCACTACGGAAGACCAGTCTCTGCCAGTGGTTCTATCCTCTTTCAGCGCTGTTCTTACGCAACAGAATTATGTGCAGCTCAATTGGATTACCCAGTCAGAGACAAATATGCTGGGCTTTAGAATCTATCGCAACACCTCTGAAAACATTGCCGATGCCCTGAATCTGAATGTTCTGATTCCCTCCACCAATACTTCCACAGAGCAGCAATATACCTATCTGGATGAAGATTTGTCTGAATCCGGAACCTATTTCTACTGGCTGGAAGCTCTTGATCTGGATGGTCAGATGCAGATGTTTGGAGCAGTTTCCGTGACAATTACCTCTCAACCGGATGGACCAGAGGTGCCGCCTGTCATTGAAACTGCGTTGCTGCAGATTTTCCCCAATCCCTTCAACCCGATGCTGTTCATTAAAGCCAACCATAAATCAGACGGAATATTGAGTGTTTCCATTTATGACCTGATGGGCAGAAAAATTATTACGCTGCAGGATGAATACTCAACCAAAGGACTCAAAACCCTTTCCTGGAACGGAAAAGATGCTGCCGGCAGAGAC
>JAWOHU010000278.1:0-11322 GCA_046485025.1 Cloacimonadaceae bacterium (SeqCode)
GACTAACTCTCACCTGTCTCATCATCCTGGCGGCTCTGCTGGCTGGACAGTCTTTATCAGCCAAACCTTTCCGTATAAACCCTTTACTTAAATCCGCTCTGGTCCCGGGCTGGGGACAGGTCTCCCTCGACAGGAATTACGGCTATGGAATGATTGCATCTGAAGTTCTGTTGTGGTCAACTCTTTTTTACCACAATACAGAGCAGGAACTCAAAGACCAGGAATCCTATGAATTTGCCCTGAAGTTTGCCCATATCAATCCCGGCAGCTACTCTTCACAGTATTATCGCGACCTGGCGAAGTATGACACCAGCGGATTTGAAGCCGGCGGCTACAACGCTTTGGTCAGAGAAAACGCCATCAATCTATATCCTGACAACTATGCCCTGCAGCAGGCTTATATCGATGAAAACGCCATTCCGGACGAGATGGCCTGGACCTGGGATTCCTATCAGCAGCGTAAAGATTACAGCTCCACCCGCAAGGAAATCCTGGAACTCAAGGACAGAGCGCAGCTCATCACCGGTCTGATCATTGCCAATCACGTGCTCAGCAGCATTGACATGCTCCGCCTTAAAAAAGACTGGGGCACAGTCCAACCCTCTTTTTCCCTTTACAAAGACACGCCTGTCCTCAATCTGAGAGTGGATTTTTAGCCTGCTTTTTGCTTAACCGGCACCTATCTCCAGACAGTCATTTTCATGACTCTCCCCTACTCCGCCCTTACATCATAACCCATTATTTACCAATAGTTTCAGGATAGATAACCGCTTGGAAGGCTTTATCTATCGGTGATATATGCCTGAACTATGGATGATCGTGTAAGGGCGGGGTATGGAAGGTTTAAAGAAGGGATTTGAGAGCTGAAACAAGCTCGTCTGGATGAAGGGAGAGCATACAGGCAAAATGTTTTCTGGGGCAGGTTTCCAGTCCGTGCAGAGAACAGGGTTGACAGGATTTATCCTTACAGAGGATGACTGCCTTGTCATTGAGAGGACGAAAGCCCAGACGCGGATGAGTGGAGCCGAAAATCGCTATATGGGGCTTTCCCAATGCGGCTGCCAGATGCATCGGCCCGCTGTCATTGGTGATAAGAGCATCCGCCATGGAAATTCCATATATGAGCTCTGCCAGATTGAATTTTCCAGCCAGGTCGGTGGAACGGTCTGCAGTTTGAAAATTGATTTGATAGGTTATGGCGATCTCGTCTTTGCTGCCCAAAAGCCAGTAATGATATGCATCTCCTGATAACTGAATGGCTCTGACGAAACTTTCCGCAGGATACATCTTGGTCTTGTGAGTAGCACCAGGGAAAAGCGCAATCAGCTTTTTTCCCGAAGGTTTCTGAAGCCGGGATTGCATTTTGTCCAGAACATCAGGATTCAATATAAGTTGCGGATTATTCAGTCCGTAAGCCAACTCCGGACGCTGCAAATCCTTTGCTGCCTTCAGCAGAGCGGATTGATATAAATCAAGAGTGGAATTGATACTCTCATCTGTCGCATGTTTGACAATAGCTTGACGCAGACGGCGCTGTTTATCGTAAGTAAAGCTTCTTGCCCTCAGGCAGAAATGCTTTATCATAAAAGAATTCAGCTTGTTCTGCAAATCAAACACAAGGTCAAATTGCTGCTGACGAAGTTGTGAAAAACTACTCAACAGCTCTGAATATGACAGCACCTTCAAAGGTATGCCAAAAAAGGCAGGGATTTCCTTGTACTGCTCCTTGGTCAGATAATACAGTTCCGCTTCCGGAAAGACTTCGTGCAGCTTCTGGACAATGGGCTGGGTGAGAACGATGTCTCCCAGATGGCTGAAGCGGATAATCAATATCTTCATTATTTATATCATTCCTGCGAAGGCAGTTCTCTTGATGCAGTGTAGCTTTCCAAAGCTGCATAATTGAATATGATGTGTGTAGGATTGGAATCCTACACTACAATCTGTCATTTCTGCGCAGGCAGTAATCTGATCAAACATTCTATGCAAAGAGTTTGAGGGTTTCCTGAATGGCAAAATCAACCTTATCAATATCCTTGCCGCCTGCCATGGCGCTGTCTGGTTTCCCGCCACCCTTGCCGCCGACAAGAGCAGCAATCTGCCCTGCCAGCTTGCCGGCGTGAAATCTGCCCGTCAATTCTTTACTGACATTAACATTGATGGAGACCTTGCCGTCAAAGACTGCAAATAGCACAGAGACTGTCTGTGGCAAAGTTTCCCTAAGTTCGTCCCCCAGTTTTCTGAGTTCATCAGCAGAATCTGCTTCCACTTTAGTGACCAGCAGGTCAAAGTCATTCTTGCTGATTGCTTGTTTAGACAGGGATTTACTCTGCTCTCTGGCAGCCTGATGTTTATGCTCTTCCAGAGCCTTTTCCAATTCGGATTGATGTCTGAGCATGAGGTCGATACGCTCAAACAGCTTTTTCTCAGGTGTATTAAGCTTTTCTGCAATCTGAGCAAGTTTGTCCTGTAGATTCAAAACCCAGGTTTCGGCAGCGTCACCAGTGATAGCTTCAATGCGGCGGATTCCGGCTGCAGAAGAGGATTCGGACGTGATTTTGAAGAACCCAATATCGCCTGTTGCCTGCACATGCGTGCCGCCGCAAAGCTCTTTAGAAAAGCCTTCCACACTCACAACCCGCACCTGCTCGCTATACTTCTCGCCAAACAGAGCCATCGCACCTTCCCGGCGGGCTTCATCAATGTTTTTGACGCTGGTGGAAACAGGCAGATTGGCTCTGATCTGCTGATTGACAATCTTTTCCACAGATTGTATCTGCTCACGTGAAAGCGCTTCAAAATGCGCAAAGTCAAACCGCAGGTAATCCGGTGCTACCAGCGAGCCTTTCTGCTGGACATGCTCTCCCAGAACAGTTCTGAGCGCTTTATGCAAAAGATGTGTAGCTGTGTGGTTGCGGGCAGTTCTCTTTCGCTGCTCCAGGTCAATTTCAGCGGTCACAACAGGATTTTCGATGATGCCAAATTTCAATTTGCCGATATGCACAATCCTGTCATTGATTTTTCTGACCTCGCTGACCACAATGGAAAGCTCATCATTAAAGACTTTACCCGTGTCAGCAACCTGGCCGCCGGCTTCCGCCACAAAGGGTGTTTTATCAAGCTGGAAAACAATATTGTTGTCATCATCCAGACTGTATCTGAGAATTTGTGCTTTGACGCTGCTCTGCTCATAACCCACAAACTTAGTATCTTGCTGGTTGGAAAGCTCGGTCCAACTGATCTGCTGAATGCTGTGTTTGAAGTTGCCTGCTTCTCTGGCACGCTGTTTTTGCTTTGCCATCTCCTGTTCAAAGCCCATTGTGTCAACTGCCAGGCCTTGTTCTTCTGCTAAAATTGTTGTCAGGTCCAGCGGGAAACCGTAGGTGTCATAAAGCATGAAGGCATCTATGCCGGAAAGCTTTTTATCCTTTAATTTCGAGACAATCTCGTTGAACTTGTCCAGACCAGTGTCCAGAGTCTGATTAAAGCGCTCTTCTTCAGCTTTGATGACGGATTTGATGTAATGCTGTTTTTCTTTCAACTCGTGATAGTGGTGTCCCATGATCCCGATGACAGAATCCACCAGCTTATACAGAAAGGGTTCGTGCATATTGAGCAGACGTCCGTGCCGGGCAGCTCTTCTGAGAATGCGGCGCAAGACATAGCCCCTACCCTCATTGGAAGGGAATCCGCCGTCCGCCAGAGCAAAACTCAGGCATCTGATGTGGTCAGCAATCACTCTGTGAGAGGTGCCGTCATCCTGGGCATAGGGCTGTCCCGTGATGGCTGCAATTTTATCTATAATGGGCAGGAATAAGTCGGTGTGGTAATTTGAGTTCTGATTCTGAAGCACCTGGCAAATCCTGTCCAGGCCGGCACCGGTGTCCACATATTTGTTGGGGAGGGGATTCAGCTTGCCCTGTTCATCTTTGTTGTATTGAATGAAGACCAGATTCCAGAGTTCAATATAGCGTCCACAGTCACCATTCACCTGACAAACGTGATCCTGCATGTGCTGTTTGTCACAGAAATCTGCGCCTCTGTCGATGTGAATTTCGGAGCAGGGACCGCAGGGACCGGTCTCCCCCATTTCCCAGAAATTATCTTTGTCACCGTGATAGGAAATGTGGGTGGGCTCAATGTCAGTTTCGCTCTGCCAGAGGGCAAAAGCTTCCTGGTCAGTATGATGGACTGTGGCATAAAGTTTGTCCTTGGGCAATTTCCAGACATCAGTCAGCAGTTCCCAGGCCCAGGCGATGGCTTCCTTTTTGTAGTAATCGCCGAAAGACCAGTTACCCAGCATTTCGAAAAAAGTGTGATGATAGCCGTCTTTGCCGACTTCCTCCAAGTCGTTATGCTTGCCGCCGGCCCGGATGCACTTCTGGCTGTTCACAGCACGCGGAAAAGCAGGATCCTTCAGTCCCAGAAAGATATTCTTGAACTGGTTCATGCCCGCATTGGTAAAGAGCAGAGTGGGGTCTTCGTTAGGTATCACAGGTGAAGAAGGCACAAAGGTATGTCCTTTTTTGATAAAGAAATCAACGAACTGCTGTCTGATGTCTTTGCCGGAAATCATTTTTCTTCCCCGAATTCTCCCTCGTGCTCATCAACCCATTTTTCGGCACTCCAGGCAGCGATAGCGCCATCACTGGTGGCAGTCACTACCTGCCTGAGAACCTTACTGCGCAAATCTCCGGCTGCATAAATGCCGGGAATATTGGTATGCATGTATTCGTCAGTGATGACAAAACCGAGAGGATCAAGGTTCAGACGGGATTCCAGCAGAGTTGTGTTAGGCAGAATTCCGACATAGATGAAGACTCCGTCCACAGGCAGAAAGCTGACTTTATCAGTCTTGCGGTTGTAAAGTTCCAGTTCCGAAACCTTTTGCTCGCCTTTGATTTCCTGCACTACAGTATCCCAGACAAATTCCATCTTGGGATTTTTGAAAGCTCGCTGCTGGATTATGTATTGGGCTCTGAGAGCATCTCTGCGATGCACGACATAGACTTTCTCGGCAAATCTGGTCAGGAACATTCCTTCTTCAATGGCGGAATCACCTCCGCCGATAACGGCAACCTTTTTATTGCGATACAACGCGCCGTCACAGGTGGCACAATAGGAAACTCCTCTTCCCGTAAGACGTTCTTCACCGGGGACATTCAATCTGCGCGGAAATGCACCGGAACAGAAAATGATGCTCTTAGCACGGTATTCTTTATCATAAGTGCCGATAATTTTGCATTTACCTTCCAATCCCAGAGCTGTAACTTCAGCTTCTATAAACTCAGTTCCAAAACGCTCTGCCTGCTTGCGCATCGTATCTGTCAGCACATAGCCTGAAATGGCATGCTCAAAGCCGGGATAGTTTTCCACGTCTTCTGTTACTGTTATCTGACCGCCCACAATGGCTTTTTCAAACACAGCAGTCTTCATTCCACTTCTGGCAGCGTATATGGCAGCCGACAAACCGGCAGGACCAGCTCCAATAATTATGACATCATATCGCATAAAATCCTCTGAAAATATTAATAAGAGATTACAATTTCCTATAAGCTATAGATTCGTCAATAGCAAACTAATCAAATGATGTCACAATGAGTTCTGCTACAAACCATTAGAGAATCTTGGCAGGCAAGGTCTCCGAAAGGTCTTCGCAAAGTCCACGTTTCAAGCAGGGGCCAAGCAGGATGGATAAAAAATCCTTGCCTATTTTCAGGTAACGGATAAAATGGTAAAAAGTTAAATTATAAGAAGTTAAGCTTTTGCTAACTGTTCAGATACCTGCTTTTAGAATAGTTACATAAAAGTAATGATATAAAGGAGATTCGGCATGGAGAATGAAAAGCCTAAGCCGACCAAGCCGGACATTGCATCAGTCTTTGCTCCCCACACCTGGGAAGAGTGGAAACAGGCAGTCGAGGAAACTCTTAAAGGTGTTCCCTTTGACAAAGCTATGTTCACAAAAACCTATGAGGGAATAGAGCTTAAACCAATTTACCGCAAGGCAGACATTGAAAATTTACCTCATCTGTATTCACTGCCGGGTCAACCGCCTTATGTGCGCGGCAACAGAGCTGAAGGCTATTTATTGGAGGGCTGGAAAATCGCTCAGGAACAGAATGAATGCGCTCCTGCTGAAGCCAACAAAGTCTTACTTGAAGAACTCAATCGCGGTCTGAATGCAGTTAATCTCAAACCTGATGCCGCTACGCTGGCAGGAAAAAATCTCTCACTAGAAAATTGCAGTGATTATGGAATCAGTCTGCCAACCTTGAATGATTTGTGCACAGTGCTGAAAGGCGTGGATTTGAAAGCTGTGCCGATCAGTATTAAAGCTGAAGCAGTCGCCCTTCCAATGTTGGCAATGCTCAACGCTCATCTGAAAAAGAATGATGTTATGCTCTCAGAAGTGAAAGGATGCGTAGGATATGATCCTTTGGCAGTTCTGGTCAAATCAGGTAAGCTATTGACGGATTTTGAGACAGCTATACAACATATGTATCAGATGACTTTCTGGGCAGACATCAAAGCCCCAAACATCAGAACTGTTTTACTGGATTTAACAGTCTATGCAGATTCCGGAGCTAATGCTGTGCAGGAACTTGGTCTAGCGCTTGCCACTGCTAATGAATATATCAAAGCTCTGATGGACAAAGGACTTTCCATCGAGCAGATTGCTCCGCATTGCCAATTGAATCTATCTCTGGGCTCGAATTTCTTTATGGAAATAGCCAAAGTCAGAGCTACCAGATTGCTCTGGACTGAATTGATGAAAGCTTATGGCGCAAGCGCAGAAAGTCAGAAAATATGGATTCACGGCATCACATCTGCTTTTAATAAAACCACCTTTGACCCTTATGCCAATATCCTCAGAACCACGACAGAAGGATTTGCAGGTGTAATCGGCGGTTTGGACAGTCTGGAAATCACTCCCTTTGATGAATTTGTCAGACCCGATGAGGAATTTTCACGCAGAATAGCCCGCAACCAGCAAATCATTTTGCAGGAAGAAGCTCACTTTGACAAAGTGACAGACCCGGCCGGAGGCTGCTATTACATTGAAACCATAACAGCGCAACTGGCTGAAAAAGCCTGGAATCTGATGCAGGAAATCGAATCCAGAGGCGGTATGTATAAAGCCCTGACGGAGGGATGGATTCAGGCTGAAGTTCTGAAAACAGCAGATGAGAAAATCTCCAATGTAAACAAACGCAAGGATGTGTATGTTGGAGTGAACATGTATGCCAATCCTCTGGAGCAGCCTTTGCAGCAAACATCGGGAAAATGTGTTTGTAATAATAAGGACATAATCGCTGCAATTCAGGCAATGATAAAAACCGAAAGGAGCGGTCTGCAAGCCAGTTTGCAATATATCAAAGACAATCCCGACAATGATTTTATGGTTGATATGATCACAGATGCCTGGCTGCATGATGCCACAATAGAAGAAATCTGTGATTTGCTTTCATCAAAAGAGAAGAGCATTGAAGTTCAATCACTGCCATTAACCAGAGCCACACAACAGTTGGAAGAACTCAGAACCCGGATTTATGACTGGCAGCAGAAAAATGAAATCGTGCTCTCAGTCTTTCTGGCTAATATGGGACCCATCATTCAGCATAAAGCCAGAGCAGATTTTGCCTCTGGATTATTGCAGGTGGGAGGCATCTATGTAGCCGGTAATAATGGTTTCGCAATAGTGGAAGAAGCCGCTGATGCTGCTCTGTTTTCCAAAGCGCAGGCTGTGTGTATCTGCTCGACAGATGAGACCTATCCGGAACTGGTTCCTCAGCTTGTTTCGAAAATTAAAGCAAAAAGTCCTGATGTGATTTTCATTTTGGCAGGATATCCTCAGGAGATGGTTGAAACTTACAAGTCTCAGGGCATCAATATCTTTATTCACATCAGGGCTAATGCTTTTGACACTCTAAATGATTTAGCAAACAAGATGGGGGTGAAATAATGAGACCGGATCTGACCAAAATTAAACCTGACTTCGCTGCTCCCCAGGCTGATCTGAACATATACAAAAAAGAGCTTGAAAAGCAGGCTAAAGAAGACTTTGAACAACTGCTGTGGAAAACCAATGAACAGCTTATTGTCAAACCTCTTTATACTGCAGATGACATCAAAGACAACCCTCTGACAGACTATCTTTCCGGACTGCCTCCTTTCTACAGAGGTCCGTATCCTTCGATGTTCATTCAAAGATCCTGGACCATCAGACAGTATGCCGGATTTTCCACAGCGGAAGAAACCAATGCCTTTTACAGACGCAATCTGGCGATGGGTCAGAAAGGTCTGTCAGTGGCATTTGATCTTGCCACGCACAGAGGTTATGACAGCGACCATCCCAGAGTGGAAGGAGACGTTGGTAAAGCGGGTGTGGCCGTTGATTCCATTCTGGATATGAAGATTCTGTTTGATGGCATTCCATTGGACCAGATGTCAGTATCAATGACCATGAACGGAGCTGTCCTGCCAATTATGGCGTTCTATATCGTGGCAGCAGAAGAACAGGGCGTGAAATCAGAACAACTCAATGGAACTATTCAGAACGATATATTGAAAGAATACATGGTTCGCAACACTTATATCTATCCGCCTGAACCAAGTATGAAGATAATCGCAGACATTTTCTCATACTCGTCCAAGCATATGCCAAGGTTCAACTGCATCAGCATATCAGGTTATCATATGCAGGAAGCCGGAGCCACTGCTGATCTGGAAATGGCATACACTTTGGCTGACGGCTGGGAGTATATCAGGACAGGTATCAAAGCCGGCATTGATATTGATATCTTTGCTCCCAGGTTGTCATTTTTCTGGGCGGAAGGTATGAATTATTTTATGGAAGTGGCAAAACTGCGCGCTGCCAGAGTGCTTTGGGCAAAAATAGTGAAAGGCTTCAATCCCAAGAATCCAAAATCAATGGCGCTCAGAACTCATTCCCAGACCAGCGGCTGGAGCCTGACAGAACAGGATCCCTACAACAATGTGACCAGAACCTGCATCGAAGCTTTGGCAGCCATACTGGGTCACACACAGTCATTGCATACCAATTCCCTGGATGAAGCAATCGCATTGCCAACTGATTTTTCCGCCCGCATAGCCAGAAACACACAACTCTTTCTGCAGCACGAAACCGGTATCTGCAAAGTTATCGACCCCTGGGGCGGAAGCTGGTATTTGGAAACTCTGACCAATGAACTAATGAACCGCGCGTGGAATCACATTATGGAAGTGGAAAACCTGGGAGGTATGGCAAAAGCGATTGAAACAGGACTTCCCAAAATGAGAATTGAGGAAGCCAGCGCCAGAAAGCAGGCTATGATTGATTCGGGTTCTGAAATTATAGTTGGCGTCAATAAATATCGCCTCGAATCAGAAGCGCCGATGGATATTCTGGAAGTTGATAATAGCGCTGTCCGGGATGCTCAGCTAGCCAGATTGAAGCAACTCCGCGATAACAGAAATGAAACGAGGGTCAAAGCTGCTCTTGATGCTCTGACAAAATGCGCTGAAACTTCTGAAGGTAATTTACTGGAGCTTTCCATTCAGGCTGCCAGGGAAAGAGCCACTTTGGGAGAAATTTCCGATGCTCTCGAAAAAGTCTATGGCAGACACCAGGCTACGATTAAACTAATAACTAATGTCTATAACAGCGAGTATGGAAAAATGAATGAAATAGAACAAGTTCGAACGCTGACTGATAAGTTTGCGGAACATGAAGGTCGCCGTCCCCGCATTCTGGTTGCCAAAATGGGTCAGGACGGACATGACAGAGGTGCCAAGGTCGTCAGCACCGCTTATGCGGACATGGGCTTTGACGTTGATGTCGGTCCTCTTTTCCAGACCCCTGATGAAACAGCCAAACAGGCTGTGGAAAACGATGTACACGTCATTGGTATGAGCTCACTGGCGGCTGGGCATAAAACCCTTCTGCCGCAACTAACTCAGGAACTGAAAAAACTGGGCAGAGATGACATCATGGTGGTGGTTGGCGGAGTTATTCCTGCTCAGGATTATGATTTTCTCAAAGAAAACGGAGCTGTTGCCATCTTCGGTCCCGGAACCAAGCTACCAGATGCTGCTGTCATAATAATGAAAGAGCTGTTTCTCAGGTATGGCATTGCAGGATGAGCGACAAAAAGAAAGACCAAGGACGCATACCGGAATGGGCTCCCCAGCAGGCAGATAGTAAATTTGCCACCAGAATAGTTCCTGGTGTCAAAGATAACGTCAGTGTAAAGGAAACACAACCTAAGGACAGACACCATAATCCAAAGTATGACCTTGATTACTTACACAAAGGCATCCTGGCATCGGACAGAACTGTTTTGGCAAAAGCCATAACCCTGATTGAGAGCAATTCCCCCAAGCATTTCAGTCAGGCTCAGGAACTGGTTAAACTGCTCATTCCTCATTCAGGCAAATCAATCAGAATCGGAATTACAGGTGTTCCGGGAGCAGGAAAAAGCACTTTTATTGAGACTTTGGGAACCTGGCTGATTGAGCAGGGGCATAAGGTTACGGTTCTTGCTATAGATCCCAGCAGCACAATTTCCAAGGGCAGCATTCTGGGAGATAAAACCAGAATGGAGAAGCTTTCCAGGTCAGAAAGCAGCTTTATTCGACCTTCTCCCTCTTCAGGAGTGCTGGGTGGAGTTGCCAGAAAAACCAGAGAAACCATCATTGCCTGTGAAGCAGCAGGTTATGATGTGATTCTGATAGAAACAGTCGGAGTCGGCCAATCCGAAGTAACTGTGCGTTCCATAGTGGATTTCTTTTTATTATTGCAGATAACAGGCGCTGGAGATGACCTGCAGGGCATCAAGAAAGGGATCATGGAACTGGCGGATCTGATTGCTGTCAACAAAGCTGATGGCGAGAACCTGACAAAAGCCCAATCCAACGCGGCAGATATCAAACAGGTGCTGCATTATCTCCAGCCTGCCACAAAGGGCTGGACTACCACTGCGGTTACCTGTTCAGCTCTCACAGGTGATAACATTCCTGCCATCTGGCAACTGATAAATGAATTTGTTAAACTAACAAAAGCCAGTGGAGCATTCGAAAAAAGACGCACCGAACAGAATATGCAATGGCTTGATGCAATGCTGACGGAAGCTTTGTCAAATATGTTCTTCAGTAACAAAGACCTGGCAGAACAGTATCAGATAGCAAGACAGAAAGTCCTATCCGGAGAAATTACACCTGCCATAGCCACAAATGAACTGATTGAATTTTTTAAGAAACAGTGTTTGGGTCAGGGTTTGGGGTGATTGAATTTAATCACCAGAATTGACAGATCGTCAG
>JAWOHU010000280.1:0-2572 GCA_046485025.1 Cloacimonadaceae bacterium (SeqCode)
CAGCTACCTCAGAACCAAGACCAGACAGCTCAAAGGCAAATACTCAATTGATATTGAAAAGTGCTGGAATTCGCAAGGCAAGGAAGCCAATCTGGTTCTGAGAGAGGGTGACGAGCTATACGTGCCTGAGGTTTTAAATGGTGTCTGGGTGGCAGGACAGGTTCGCAATCCCGGTCTGGTAACCTGGCAGCAGGATATGAAATGGAAAGATTATCTGCAACTGGCAGGCGGCTATGCCAACAACCGTAAATCACAGGGCACCAGAATCATCCGAACCCGCTCCGGAAACTGGATTAAGCCTACTAACAAGGTTCAAATCAATCCCGGTGACGTGATCTTTGTTCCCGACAAGGAAGAACGCTATACTTGGGATTACGTCAAAGAAGCAATTCTGATTGCATCGCAGTTGCTGACTGTCCTGATTGCCATCAGAACATTCTGATAATTAGTTTTGGAGAATAAATGAAAGTTCCGCTTTTGGACCTGCAGGCTCAATACAAACCGATAATGCCGAAGCTCAGACAGGCAATAGATGAGGTATTACTCAACCATCAATACATCATGGGGCCCCAGGTCAAAGCTCTGGAAACCAAGATGCAGGAATACCTCGGCATCAAACACGCCATAGGCTGCGCTTCCGGAACTGACGCTCTGGTGCTTGCCATCAGGGCTCTGGGCATTAAAGAAGGGGATGAAGTCATCACCACTCCCTTCACTTTTTTTGCTACTGCCAGTTCCATCTGGCGCAACAATGCCAGACCTGTCTTTGTGGATATTGATGCCAAAACATTCAATCTGGATCCCGCTCTGATCGAGAAAGTCATCACGCCACGCACCAAAGCTATCATGCCTGTCCATTTGTTTGGACAGCCCTGTGATATGGATGCCATTATGTCTATAGCCAGAAAATACAATCTCTATGTGATAGAAGACAACGCGCAGGGCATAGGCTCCACCTGGAATGGCAGGATGGCTTGCTCCTTTGGTGAGATCGGAACTTTGTCCTTCTTTCCCAGCAAAAACCTTGGCGCCATGGGCGATGCAGGCATGTGTCTGACCAATAATGATGATTTAGCTGATAAATTAAAACAACTCAGAGTGCATGGCGAAAATCCCAAATACTATCATAAGTGGGTGGGTCTGAATAGCCGTCTGGACACGATGCAGGCTGCCATCCTCTCTGTCAAGCTTGATTATCTGAAGGATTGGTCTGAAGGGCGCAGACGTAATGCTGATTATTACTATAAAAACCTCAGTGACGTTGCTCAGATAAAGCTGCCTTATATCCAGTCCCAAGCTCAGACAATTTACAACCAGTTTACCCTGATTGCAGAAGACCGTGACAACCTGATGAAGTATCTGCAGGAGAAGGAAATAGGCTGTGCCATCTATTATCCCCTGCCGCTTCATCTGCAGGAGTGTTTTGCTTCTCTGGGCGGCAAACCAGGCGATTTCCCCGTGGCGGAAGAACTAGCTGAGAAAGTGCTCTCTATTCCCATTTATGCAGAGCTGAGCCAAGAGCAGCTTGATTATGTAATCGAAAATATTAAGAGCTTTTATAAATAACGGCGGCAGGATTTATGAACATCATCGTCTGTATCAAACAGGTTCCCAACACCACGGAAATCAGGATAGACCCTGTGACCAATACCCTCATCAGGGAAGGTGTGGAAAGCATTCTCAATCCCTTTGACGCCTATGCCATTGAAGAAGCGGTCCGGCTGAAGGAGCAATTCGGCGGCACTGTGACAGCCATCAGTATGGGCCCCCCACAGGTGGAAAGCACGCTCAGAGAAGCTGTTTCCCTGGGTGTGGATGAGATAATCCTGCTCTCCGACCGTAAATTTGCCGGTGCCGATACCTGGGCGACAAGCTACACGCTGTCTGCCGCCATCACTAAGCTGGGACATTTTGATTTGATTATGACGGGACAGCAAGCCATTGATGGTGACACAGCACAGGTCGGTCCAGGTATTGCGGCTCATCTGAAACTGCCCCAGACCTGCTTTGTGCGCAAGGTTGATAAAGTGGAAGGCAGTAAGATCATGGTGCAGCGCCTGATGGAAGACGGCAGCGATCTGGTGGAAATGAATCTGCCTGCCCTCATCAGCGTTGTGAAAGAAATCAATACTCCCCGTCTGCCTTCTCTGCGCGGCAAGATGAAATCCAAATCAGTGCAGCTCCAGGTCTGGAACTGCGACGACCTGGGTCTGGATGAAAAGCTGGTCGGCTTAAACGGCTCTCCCACGCAGGTGATGCATATCTTCACACCCAAGCATGATAAGCGAACTGAGAAGTTTGAAGGCGACCCTGATGAAGCTGTTGAAAAGATTATCACCACTCTCAATGAACTGACCAAATAGCTGCAGGGAGCAAGCATGATAACCTATCCGCAGATGAATCCCGATCTTGTGAAGTTTGAGCTGTTCGGCTTTCCTATGCAGATCCGCTGGTATGGCCTGCTTTATGTCATCAGCTTTGTTCTGGGCTTTGTTTTATACCGCTACAACCTGAGATACAAAAACATAAAACTCACCAAAGAGCAGTATGAAGGGCTCTTTTTTTCCATGAT
>JAWOHU010000047.1:0-5165 GCA_046485025.1 Cloacimonadaceae bacterium (SeqCode)
GAATTACTGCAGAAAGCGGCAGGTCTGACCCCTGACGACGCTGCTCTGCACAATAATCTGGGCGCCTTGAAACTGAAACTGAAATATCCTCTTAAAGATGTGATGGCGGATTTTTACAAAGCCATGCACCTGAGTCCTGACAACGACCGCTACAAGCGCAACTACCGCAGAGTATGGCAAAAAAGCAAAAAGTAAAGCGGCGTCTCTATCAGCTCATTCTGCTGCTTTTGGTTGTGATTGTTTTCTTTTACAATCCTGTCTCAGTCAGGCTGATGACTTTGGGCGTCGGCATTTATTACAAACTTGACCCCGTCAAGTTTTATCGTCTGATCGGAGCGGAAAGTTCCTTCCGCAGTTTTGCAGTCTCCAAACAGCAGGCTTTGGGCCTGGGACAGGTCAAGGAAGACACCGCCACCTATGTCAATCAGACGCATAAAAGAGGCTGGCTCTTTTTCCCTCTGTATAATCTCAAAATCTCCGCCCGCTATCTGAATTACCTTTTGAACAGATACCACCGGAACTGGTCTCTGGCACTGGCAGCCTACAATTGGGGCGAAACTAAAGTGGATAAAAGAATCAGTGGCACGACCATCGAGCCGGATCAAAACTACGTCTATCTATTTAATGACATTCCTGAAACCAGAGCCTTCATAGCTAAGATAATCAAGTAAAGAGACAACCCCCAATCTATTTGCGATAAAAAAACACTATTTCAAATACGGAAATCCTTTGTCCGGACTGGTGTGTTTATCAGGTAAAGAGCTAGTTTGACTATCAGTTTTTAGTCTGTTATTTAGTGATTTATCATATAGGAACATCTCTCGGTGTTGTGTATGATCTATTTGTTGGTCAGAGGGTTCCTCCCTGAAGAATGAATATACAGATGTTACTTTGTAGAAGCGTTTCATTTGAGGAAATCCGGCTTCAGCCCAGGAAGTATTTGGTGTCGAGCCAAGCCAGCTGAAAGTCCCATAGGGTTCATCGCTGCCGTAAATCTTATATTCCGAGGCATTTGGAATTGGATCCCAGGTCAGATCACCGTTGCTGTGTATGGTCACATCAGGTATTTTTGTAGTATAAGGTATGGCAAATGCTGAGACAAGATAGCCCTCTGGAAAATTGCCTATTTTATAAGCTTTTCCAGAGCCATTACTGATGTAGTAGAGTCTTGGACCTGTGTCATTTGCGAAGCAATATCCTGCCAGAAAGAGCTTTCCGCGATCGCGGTCGAAAGCCAGGTCCTGTATATTGTTCATGTCTATGCCCAAAGGTCCCACTTCAGTGGCGAGACCTGTTGATACATCAATTCTGTATAACTTATCAGTTTCAATATCAACTCCATATAGTCTGTTCAAGTAATGACTGTAGGCAATGCTCACCATCCAGGTTGAGTTGACCAGCGGACCGATCAGAGTTGCTGAACCGCTATATCGGTCGAGGGTATAGAGATGTGTCAGACTATTTCCGTAAAGAATATCTGTTTCAGGGTCATAGGCAATTCCCTGTATGGGAACACCAGTTTCACCCTGCAGATAAGACACTCCTGTGTTATGGTTGATTTTCCAGTAGTTATCTGCAGTCAGGGAACCATCGTCATATTCAGTGCCATACCAATGATTGCCAATCCAGTCCCCGCCTGCCATCATCATATCTGTTTGGGATGGGTAGCCGAGGTGTGTGATCAATTCCGGATGGCGCAGATTGAAAGTGGACATTCCTTTCAGAGATGGATTACTGAAATGATAAACATCCGCATATGCCTGCACATCAAGGTCGATGCAGACGTAATCCTGTGCGATTTGGTCATTGGAGGGTATCATGTCGTTGTTCATATGGGTGGTGACTATGATGAAATAATCCAGAGTAAGATTTGGCGTCATTGTGGAAAAAACCACCTGTTGCGTTGCTCCGGGTGCCAGATTAACCACCTGCTGGATGTCATAATATCCGTATCCGGAGACACCCAGATGACAGGTCACATCAAAAGACGCCGGATTGACACCATTGTTTTTGACTGTTGCCATAGGGTTGAATGGTTCAAGGTGAACCACTTCGGCGATGTCAATACTGATAGGTTGAACTTCAATCAGGGGTTGGGAAAACACGATGTTATCTACAATCCAGTAGTTAAAATAATAATGGTCACCATCCAGAGTCCAGGCAAAATATGTATTTTCATCAAAGGCTGTGTTTATTGCAACAGAAACATATCCTGACTGGTCTCCGCTTCCGCTCATAATTGACCAGCCCGCATCGGACCAGTTGATCAGATCAGGGCTGTACTGCAGCTTGGCGGTTACTCCGTTGCTGTAATCGTCAAAGAAATGATTAAAGCTGACGTTCAGGGTTGTCAGTCCTTGTGTCTTTACGGGTGGTGAAATCAGTCTGGTAATACCTGTGGAATTTACATAAGTTGCTGCCATTTCATTGGGTTGTCCGCCAGCGTAGGAGGTTGCCCAATAACTCCAGACAGGATTTGCAATGTTTTCAGAATAGTACTGGGTCCAGCCCAGAGGAATAGCGGCAGTTGAAAAAGTCTCAATTTTGGGAGGATAGATATATGGGTCCATCTGAAATATGATATTGGGATAATAATAAGAGCGGAAAACGTTCGCAGGCATATCTGTGGGCAGATTGGCAGGGTCAAAATCAACAACTTGAGAAAACAGCATCATACTGCGCAGTTCGATAGATTCGGTGCACCGAAATTTGCCATTGTTTGAATCGCTGAGCATAGTGCTTTCATCCACTGCCACGACAAGATTGTCCACTCCATTGTAATCAAAAGGAGTGTGCAAAGTGATTTCAATCCAGCCCTCTGTAGCGAAAATGGGGACATTTCCATCAAATACTTTTGTCAAATCCGCATATGGCACCCAGTCATTCTGTATCCAAAACTGGGTTCTTGTCGTATGTCCTATATAAATCTTCCAATTGAGAGAATTCAGGGCGATTGTTTCTCCGTTCCAGTAGTATCTCAATTTGGTAATGCGTTTATTGTGAAGGTTAACGGGCAGATCAGACCTCAGATAGATACTTTGTGAATAAGTGTAGTCATAATAGGACCAGATAGGAAAAGTGTTGATAGTGGTGTCAGTTCCAATCTGTCCTGTATAGACATTTAAAACTTCGGCTATGAGAGGTGCGGCCAGACTGGCGGGGACAGCTCCTCCCGCGCCGCTGCTGTAAACTTGCTCTGTGTTGTGATTCTGGATGTAGTAATAATTTTGCTCAGGATTGCTGCCGGGTGTATAAATCGTGGTAATCCGGTCGCCATGTTTGACTTCAAACACATAACTCTGCCCATATCCCGTGGCGACAGTTACGTTGTTTAACACAGTGATTTCGTTAACTTCAAGGGTCAGAGTTCCGCCGTTCCAGCCATCGCCCCCGCTGTCAGTTAACCACACAACCCAACTGACACAAGACAGTGTTACAGAAAAAAAAAGAATTGCCAAAAGACAAATTGTCTGTTTCATAATCATTCCTCCTGTTTTGTTGGAATCATCAAACTTCTACATATATACGGATAAATAAACTGTCAAGCAAATTCATCGGATTAGTGAAAACACATGATTGTGGCTTAAACCATCTCATCCGGATTTCTTTTTTCGGGCCTCAGGGAGGCTCCGCCCCTGCACCGTAACTAATTGTCTGATAAAATCTTAAGTGGATATAACCCCGTGGAACGGCTTTATATCCCGATTATATACAAGTTAAATGCAGGTAAGATTCAGTTTAAAATGCAGGCAGGGAGGATGTTATGCTGCTATGCAAAGCAGCATTACTGTAATACAAGAAGTACAAGCCATATAATCTGATTAGACTATGACTTATTTTCGGAATATGTAAAGATACTGATCCTGTGCGGCAATACGCTGCTGCTCAGGAGTATCTCAGCTACTCTCTTCTTATTTAAGAGGTAATTTCCAATTTCAACAGGTTTAATTCAGCACGCTACTCCACATATGATTTTACGAAGTAGAAGGCATTAGGAAGCGAGACAGAACCTGTGTCCGTCCAGGAAGTTGAAGCCGTGGTACCGACCAGAACTGCGCTGCCCATTTCCGTTGGTGACAAAGCCCGGTAGATTCTATATCCGGTAACACCGGTCACAGCGCTCCAGTTCAGTGAAACAACAGTTCCATTGGTGGTGATGTTCAGATTCATTGGAGGATCAGGAACGGTGGCAATAATCCAATGCACAGTGTTGAAATCATCGATTTCATAGGTGGGACCGGCATGCGGACCTGTTACATTCAGAAAGGTTAGTGAGCCAACGGATGTGGTTTTTTTCACGTTTTTGTAGTTAATGCCCAAAATCACGGGGAAGTTGGCATTGGGAATTACGTAATCAGTAGCTGCGTCATTCTCGTACCAAATCAGGGCACCTCTGGTCTGACCATACTGGAAGGTGCAGTTCGACATCGGATATTCCGTATCGAGAGCGGAACCCGGATAGAAATGGATACCGGAAGAATTCATCTTTTCAAAGATGCAGTAATTGGCTTTCATCACAGAACCGGCATTCAGATTCAAAGCATAATAGCCATCTGAACTGGTGATTTTGGCAGGATTGGCAGCGCTGCCCATGGCTTCAAGAAAACCTATAAAAGTATATAATCCGCTCACTGTGATGGAACTGCCATTGGCTAAATCCAGAATTGAGCCTTCCGTCAACCACAGTTTTGCCAACGCCGATACAGAGATGCTGCCATTCAGAATCATTGTGTTGTCATTAATCCGGAAAAACCCTCTGGGAATAGACATTTGAGTAGTGCCGCTCAAAGTCAGGTCAGCATTCAAGTCAACCGTGCTACCAGCTTGTTTGTAAACAGTTAAGGTGGGAACAGTTATGGCAGGAACAGCAGAAATGACAGAAGGTTCATACCCCACGAATTTGAGTTCAGCGCCGGCAGCATTCAAAACGCCATCTGCAAAGACGTTGAGATCTTCATAGATGAATGTGGTTGTGCCTGCTCCGGGACTAAAAGTTCCGCTGACGACAAACAAATCCTTGTTAATATTTATATCAGCATCAGTGGTAACTGTATAGCCGGAGGGTTTGTCAATCACAAGATTATGAAAATAATTACCATTATTGCACTGGATGAGTGCATTCCTGTCACCGATAAATTCGATGTTGCCATTAGTTGGCTGGAAAG
>JAWOHU010000067.1:0-14462 GCA_046485025.1 Cloacimonadaceae bacterium (SeqCode)
ATTTTGATGAGCGAGGTGAGGGGACCGATTTTAGTATCGAACTTGGAGCCTGCCACTACTGAAACAAGCGGACGCTGCGGACTGAAAATCTGCTCCAGGTGCGCAACTTCCTTTTCCATCAGCAGTCCGGCATAGGAGGGCAGGTATTGCGTGATGCTAAATGTGCTGACGTGCGGCTGCCAGGAGCCAAATGCGTCGTTGATAAAGACATCCGCCAGCTTGGAAAGTTCCAGCGCCAGGGTCTCGGAAGCTTCGTTTTTGGTCTCCTCGCCATTGAACCAGCGCGTGTTCGGCAGATACAGCATCTGGACTTCGCCTTTCTTCAGTCTGGCGACCGAGGGCATGATTTCATTCAGTTCGGTGACTCCGTCGCTTTCTGTGGGACGGACCTTGGGTACTTCGATGGTGAGCGCCAGCTTGCGCTGCAGGTATTCCACAATGGGCTGGACGGATTCATCCTCGGAAATCTTGTAAGTTCCTGTCTTTTTGTCATAAGGTCTGCCCACGTGGCTCATCAGGATCGGCTTTCCGCCTTTTCTGTAAATGTGCAGAATGGTCGGGATAGTGGCGTCGATCCGCATGGCATCTTTAACTTTGCCCTTTTTTACCACGTTGTGATCAACCCTGACCAAAACCACCTTGTCTTTCAGGTCTGCATTCATAAAAGTCTGTAATTTCCTTTGTTCCATAAACACCTCAGCTAATTTTATTACTTCTATGGATATACAATTTTAGTATGGAAGCAAGTCAAGAAATTTTAACTTGGGAGGAGGGGATTTACTTTAAAATAGTGAACTTTCCAGTAGTTTGCCGACCCTCAGCTATGACTTAGGTTATATAAATGCCGGAAGCACAATATTTTATTTATTATTATTTTTTTCTATTTCATGAACGGAATACTTAAGATAGTAAAAAAAACTCTCATTATTTGTTTTTTCAAAGAGAATTTTAGGAATCATAAAGAAAATTCCTTCTTGATCATAGTGACTATCAAACTTTTCATTATATCTTTTGTTTGAATCATTACTTAACCGATAAATATACAGTCCCAATTGCATTGCTGAATAAAAAGAATATTTGATTTTTATCTGTCCTGCAATTGAGTTATTTTCATCTGACAGATATGTTAAAGTATCGAGTGAAGATTCCAGAACTTCTAAGCCCGATTGGCGAAATTTATTGTCATCTGTGTCAATCACATAAGTGCGTCCTTGGACATATGTACTATCACTATAATCCAAGGATATTTGGAAGAAAATATGGATAGTATCATCAGGTGCATAAACACCTTTGTTAGGTGTTACTTTTAATTCTATGGATATGGGTGGCCTGGGATATGATTGGAATACTTTGATTGATGAGTTTAATGCTTGTAATGATATTAGAATTACTATTAATACAATAACCCTTCTTATTTTTCTTGCATCTGACATTGTTCTGCTTCCTTTAAAGACATTTGTTGCAGTGTTTACTTAAAATCGTTTATTTTGTTCGGCATATCCATACCCCATTTTATAGACCAGTCATAAATGCTAAAATTACTCTCAAAGATAAACTAATTCAATATACCCTTGTCATATCTTATTACTCATATCCAATTAGGCTATCTGTCAAGAAAAAAAAACCGATGTTGCCAGATTTGTTTCATAATGACAAGACCAATAAGTCCGTCAGGGCGGCAATGTTTAGCTCCGCAGAAGCAGCAGAATATAGCCCGTCAGGGAGGCATTAATTAGCCCAGCATTTTGAATGCTGGGTATGGATCACCCAATAATAAGTCCGTAGGACGTTATTATGTAACCCGGCATGTAAATGCCGGGGTCGTTATCAGAGACAAATTCAGTCCCTTGGGACGGCACTAACATGGTCTATGAAAAGTGTCGTCCTGCCGGACTCATTTAAATTTTATGCACTTACCCGGCACTGACGTACCGGGTTACATAGTATCGTCCTACCGGACTCAAATCTTGGTGCAATCAACCCAGCACTGAAGTGCTGGGCTAATTAATATTGTCCTGCCGGACTCATTTAAATTTTATGTACTTACCCGGCACTGATGTACCAGGTTACATTGTGTCGTCCTACCGGTCTCAGATATATTGTATGCATTTATCCGGCACTAACATACCGGGTTACATAATATCAGGTTTGGGCATAGATATTATGGTTGTATTACTGGTTCGGTAAGGGCACCTAACCTACGATGATTGTTTGCTGTCATAGAGTAAAGTCCTTCTTTCAGCTTAATCCAGATCCGGCAATAAGTGACTAACCCCCGGTACGATGACTGTGCCCGGGGGTAAGTGCTCAGCAGGTGGCGAGCTACAGGGATTACGGCTTCATTTAAGAAACAAGGATAAAAGCGGTTTGGCATAAAAGACAGGCATATTCGGTTTCAGTTTTTTCCCGTAGTCTGTACCTTGCAGTGAACGGCAGATAAAATGCTTGACGTGAAAGGGGTGGAGAAAATTAATGACATCTGGAATTTAGCTGACAGAGATGTCAGCGTTTTTATTATTATTAAAACGGCGTAAGAAATTAAAAGGCAATAAAATAGGTTAAAGAGATGGAAAGATATCGTTCCAAAGTGGAAGAACTCGGCAAAAAGATTGCGGCAGAGCTGCACATGGCAGTCTATGACATCGAGGAAAAGACCACTGCCAAAGGCAAGGTTATCGTGGTGTTTCTGACCAAGATCGGCGGCGTCAATCTGGACGAGTGCGCCGCTTTCAGCAGAAAGTTGAGTGAAGAACTCGACCTGCTGGACTTCATTCCGGAAAGATTTTATCTGGAAGTGTCCTCCCCCGGGATTGAACGCCCCCTGAAGCTGAAAATGCACTACCTGAGCGCTATCAACGAGCTGGTGGAAATTGTCTGGGACAAAGATGAAGCCCGGATCACCACCAAAGGCTGGCTGCAGGAAGTCAATCCTGATGATATCGTGATCAAAGATAAGGAAGAACTTGTGCAGATTCCGATCTCAGCCATTCACAAAGCAAGGACCTGTTTTTCCAATAGCAGAACAAGGGAGCAGTTATGAGTGCCAATATTCTGGATGCAGTAATCAAACTCGCTGCCATCAAGCAGCTTGATAAAGATGAGATTCAACAGATCATTCTGGATGCCATCAATTCCACATTGAGTAAAAGAATGAATCCGGAAAACAATCTGGAAGTACTGGTTGATCAAAACACCGGCACTATCAGAGTCAGATTTATGTGCTCAATCGTTGAGCTGGAACGCAATCTGGACGAAGTTTCACTGCTTGATGCCAAGCAGATTTTCGGACGTTATGTGCAACTGGGCGAGCAACATCAACGCGAAATGGCGCTGAGTGAATTCGAACCCAAAATCATTAAAACAGCTCAGAAAATCATCCTGGATAAAATCAGGTTTATGGAGCAGGAGCGCATCAAGACTGACTTTGACAAACAAAAGCACACCATTGTCACAGGCAGGATAAAAAGCATTGATGATATAGCCGGATACCGCGTGGATATTGGTTTTAACGATGCATTGCTGCCGCCGGATGAGCAGATTGACAACGAGTATTATAAAGTCAATGATATGATCAAGGCTTATGTAGTCAATATTCGCGCCAAAGATGCCAATGTGATGATTGTGCTCTCCAGGACCAATCCGGAATTCGTCAAAAAACTGTTTGAAGCAGAGATTCCAGAGATTTTCCATGGCGTTATCAAAATCAAAAAGATAGTGCGCGAACCAGGAGTCAGAACCAAGATTGAACTGGAATCAACTGACCCTAAACTTGATCCGGTAGCCTGCTGCGTTGGCAGCAAAGGCACGCGCATTGAATCCATCCGCAAAGAACTGCACGGCGAGCAGATTGATATTGTGGTTCACAGCGATGACCCGGAGACCATGATTGCCCATGCCCTGGGCATCGAACAAATCAAAAGAGTGGTGATAGAGCGCAGCAGATCGGCATCTGTCATTGTTACCGAAGAGGATAAAGTCACTGCCATCGGCAAACAGGGCAAGAATGTCAAACTCGCTGCCAAGCTGTGCGGATTCAAGCTTGACATCTATACCCAGGAAGAATATGAGGAAAAAATGGCTGAAGAACGACGCACTATCAGTCACATCAAGGAATTGGACGGCGTCAATGCCAAGATTGAAGAGATTCTCAGAAAGCATGGCTACACCTCAGTGGAAGATGTTTATTCCGCTTCAGTGGACGAACTCTGCAATCTGGAAGGCATAGGTCAGAAGACAGCCGAAAAACTCAAAGAGGCAGCCAGGTTATTCTGATGACCAATCACAGCAGTAAAGCTGCCCACATACCGATTCGGACCTGCGTGATCTGTAAAGAAAAGTTTGAGCAGGACAGTCTGCTCAGCTTCTATTTTCTGGGCAGCGACATTATTTTTGATGTAAAAAGAGCGGTTATGACCAGAAAAAGATATGTGTGTAACAGTGAAGAGTGCCTGACCCGGCTTCCCAAATGGCTTGCCGGTTTTCGTAAAAAAACTGGACATCAGATCAAAGGGAAAGCTTGAAAGATGGCTCCGGCAAAGAAACACCATATCTTTCCACCGATTGAACCAGAAATCGATAAAGAGCAGAAGATTCTGACCCTGATCCAGTTTTCCAGGAAAGCAGGAAAGCTGGTCAACGGTTTTGAAGCCTGCAAAAAAGAAATACTGAATGGCAAAGTCAGACTGCTGATCCTGACGCAGGATGTGGCAGACAATACCAAAGATAAAATTATGAAATTTGTGACAGAGACAGGCATCGCGGTTCCGACCCACCAGTTCGGCACTCAGAAGGAATTGAGTGCAGCTCTCGGTTTGCCCTGGACTGCTGTCTTCGGTATCCTTGACAAGAACTTTGCTTCAAAAATTGTGAGTTACATTGAACAGTAACATTGGATGGAGGAAATTTGATCCGTGTTCATGAGCTAGCCAAAGAACTAAAGATCAGCACGATGGCTTTGAAAACGCATCTGACTGCTTTGGGTGTCATAACCAAGAGTCACATGAGTTTTGTGGAAGACGACGTAGCTGAGAAAATCCGCTCTAAATACAATGAGCAGATTAATGCTGAGAAAAAAGCCGAGAAAGACAGGAAACACTTCATTGAGATGAAGCACCAGGCAGCCGCCAAAGCCAAGCATGAAGCCGAAGTAGCTGCTCACCCTCAACCTCAGCCTGAAGTGGAAGAAGTTGAAGAAGAGCCAGAAGTTCAGGAACCGGAAACTCAGATTAAAGCCAAGGAACCAATCGTTACTCAGCACACAGTTCCGGGGCGCCAGAAGGCAGAGCCTGCAGTCACAGACATCAGAGTTCCCTTCAAGCAACACCAACCCGCTCCCAGAGCCGGCACACCGCGAGAAAAAGGTCAGTATAAAGACAGACAGAAACCCTACGGCGGTGCACCCAGAGGCACTGACAGACCTGCTTCCGGCACTACCGGCAGAGATAGCAGATCAACTTCCGGCAGCACCAGTAGGGACAGCAGATCAACATACAGTCCTACAGGACGTGATAGCAGAGCAACAGGTCAGGCTCAGGACCAAAGGAAAAGACCAGAATATCAGCAGCGCAGACCTGAATCAACAGGATCAACTCCACCCCGTAAATCAGCAGCCGGAACTTCTCAAACGTCTGCATCTGCTCCTAAAATCAGTGACATCAAAAAGTTTGGCAAGACCAAGATCAGTCATGAGGAACTGGGAGACAAGAGCAAGCATCGCAAAGCTATCATAGAAAAGAAAAAGAAAGATAAAGTCGTAGTTCTGGAACCTTCAGAAGTTGAAGAAGCCGAGATCTCCCGCAACATCAAGAGAACTCTTTCCCAGACCCAGAAAAAGAAAAAGTATCACAGAGAAGCACAGCAGGTTACAGACACTTCTTCGAATGAAATTGTCATCAGAGATTTTACCTCAGTCAGTGAACTTGCCAAAATTATGGATGTCTCACCCTCTGAAATCATCACGAAATTCTTCAAAATGGGTCAGTTGGTTACAATGAATCAGCGTCTGGACAAGGATTCGCTCGAGATGATTTGTGATGAATTCAACTTCAACTTCCGCTTTGAAGACGAAGTCAGTATAGCTCCTCAAAAGCTATCAGAAGGTTCAAACGAAGGAGTGGAATTTGTTCCCAGACCTCCAGTCGTCACCATTATGGGTCATGTTGATCACGGCAAGACCTCAATTCTGGACTATATCAGAACCACAAATGTGGTGGCAGGCGAGTCGGGAGGCATCACTCAGCATATCGGCGCTTATCAGATTGAAATTAATAAACATAAGATTACATTTTTAGACACACCTGGTCACGAAGCCTTTACTGCTATGCGTTCACGCGGTGCCAACGTTACTGATATTGCAGTCATTGTTGTCGCAGCATCGGAAGGAATCAAACCCCAGACTATTGAGGCGATTGACCATGCCAGAGCTGCAGGCGTCGCCATGATTGTTGCCATCAACAAGATAGACTTGCCTGAAGCCAATGTGGACAGGACGATAGCCCAGCTTCTGGAAAACAATGTCTATCTGGAGACTTACGGCGGCGAAGTTCCCTGGTGCAAAACCTCTACTGTAACTGGAGAAGGCATTCTCAATCTGATTGAATTGATTCTTCTGACTGCCGAGATGAAAGAGCTCAAAGCCCGTCTGGAAGTGCTGGCAGAAGCTGTCGTTATAGAATCAGAAAAGGATTCCAGAATGGGTGCGGTCGTGACTATTCTGGTGCGTGAAGGCAAATTGAAAAAGGGCGATATCATTGTATGCGGTGCCACCTATGGCAGAATCCGCAAGATGGAAAATGAACGCGGCGCAGAAATAAAAGAACTTTATCCGGCTGATGTGGCAAGGATTTTTGGTCTCAACGACGTTCCCAAAGCTGGTGACGTTTTGAACCAGGTTGAAAATGAAAAAACCGCCCGCGCCATCAGTTCTGAGCGTCAGCAAATTCGTATGGAGCGTGAGAAATATCAGAACAAAGCATCGCTGCAGAATATCTTTGCCCGCATCAAGGAAGACCAGATTAATGATCTCAACCTCATCATCAAAGCTGACACGGATGGCTCTGTCGAGGCTTTGGCAGATTCATTCCAGAAACTTTCCAATGAAGAAGTGATGGTCAATATCCTTCACAAAAGCGTGGGTGGCATCAACGAAACGGATGTCGGTCTGGCAGCAGCTTCTGATGCCATTATTATTGGTTTTCATGTGCGTGCCAATCAGCAGGCAAAGAAAGCCGCTGAGGATGAGCGCGTCGAAATCAAGCTTTATCAGGTCATCTACACTGCCATTGACGATGTGCGCAAGGCTCTGGAAGGTATGCTCAAACCGGAATATGAAGAAAAATCCCTGGGCTCTGTCGTCATCCGTCAGCTTTTCAAAATCAAGAAATTGGGCACCATTGCCGGCTGTTATGTCGAAAAAGGTGTCATCCAGCGCAGTTGTAAAATCCGTTTGTATCGAAATGACGTTCTGATTCACGAAGGCAAGCTCGCTTCCCTCAAGCATTATCAGAATGAAGCCAGTGAGGTCAAGGCAGGCAGTGATTGCGGTCTTACCATCGAAGGTTATAATGATATCCATGAAGGTGATATCATTGAATGTTACACCATCCAACAGATTGAAAAGAAACTGGTTTAACGGCTATGATGAAATCCTTCCGGCTCGAGCGTCTGCAGAATGAAATCAAAAAGATTCTGAATAACGCTCTCAGTACCAAACTTAATGATCCCAGACTGGAGTGGGTGATTGTCTCTGAAGTCATCATTTCCAAAGACTTGAAATACGCCAAAGTCTATTTCACACACTACAACAACCCTCTGCCCCATGAGCAGATAAAAGAGCTTTTAAATATCGCATCAGGCTTTTTCAAAAAACAAATCGCAGGAGCAAAACTTATGAGAACCATACCGGAAATCACCTATTTTTATGATGAGACCGAAGAGCGCGCCGCCAAGGTTGATGCCTTGCTGGCAAAGGTCAAAGATGATTTCGACGATGACGATGATTATGATCCGGATATTGACATTGACGATTATCTGGATGATGATGAATTGTTTGATATCGATGAGGAAGAAGAAGATATCACAGACATCGATGATCTCGATGAAGAAGATGATATATAACCTTGACTTTGTCATTTACAGGGGCAGTGTTGGGACTGCCCTTTTTTTATGAGAGTTGTTTTTTTCTGATGCCGGATTATTTGCTGAACTCCTTATCCCACGCGGCATCCCCGCTGGCTCAGTCCGCGTGGACCCCGCGTGGACCCCGCTTGGATAAAAGACGCGATGGCTCTTTGTGAAAAGGAAGAAAATATGACCTGTTTTCTGGAAAAAAAAGAATTTGCCGAAAACCTGCTTGTCAGTCTCAGAGAAGCAAAATCCATCTGTCTGACCACACATGTTCATCCTGACGGAGACGGACTTTGCGCTTGTCTTGCCCTGAAACGGATTCTGCATAGTATGGGCTATCAGGCTGATTTTGTAGTGGATGACCTCAATCTGGACAGATATGATTATCTGCAGGTTTTCGATCACGTGACAGTAGATAATGAGCAAATGAATTATGACCTTGTCATTGTCATAGATTTACACGATTATCAGAGGCTCGGCAGCAGGCTGCATCTGGTCAAATCCGCTTCTAAAGTGATTGTTCTTGACCATCACGAAATTCAGAATGATATGATGGATTGTGCTTTTGCCTGGGTGGACAGTAAAGCGGTCTGCACCGGCTGGATGCTGCAGGAGATTTTTCAAAACCTGATTCAGGCTCTGCCGGCAGAGGATAAATCCTATGTGGGAATGTGTTTATACACCACTCTGCTGAATGATACCAATAACTTCACCAATGCCAATACTGATAAAAATGCCTATGAAATGGCAGCTCAAATCTGCACCTACGGAGTCAGGACATTCCTAGTGCACAGGCTGTTTATGGCATTACGCACTCCGGCTGAAATGATTCTCATCGGGCACGTCCTTTCCACTATTGAGAGTTTTGATGGTGAACGCATCCTTTTTATGCACAGCACTCTCCAAATGCTGCAGGAGCTTGGGCTGACACCTGAATCCACCTCCAATCTGAGTCGTCTGGTGCAAAATCTGAAAGGAGTCGAAACCACTGTCTATTTTCGCGAAGAGGAAGAGGGAAGTTACAGATTGAGTCTGCGCTCCAAGACCATCAATGTCAATGCCATAGCCGTGAAATACGACGGCGGTGGTCATCTTCAGGCTTCAGGATGCTACATTAAAGGCTCTCTGCAGAAAGTGAAAGACATCATCAAAGCAGAAATTCTTTCTGCCCAAAAGCTGGTCAATTAGTTAGTTATGACTGCTGCCAGGCAAAGCTCAGGATTTCTTTTAATTGATAAACCTGCCGGACTGTCCTCATTTGATGTGATAAGACAGCTGCGCAAGCGGACTTTGGTGCGCGCTTTTGGTCATGCAGGCACTCTGGATCCTTTTGCCACAGGTCTGATGATCCTTGCCTACAAAAGATTTACACGGCTTCTGTCACTGCTTGAATTGGCAGACAAGGAATACACAGCCACTATGATTCTGGGAACTCAAACCTCCACCGGTGACCCGGAAGGTGAAGTTATAGCCACATCTGATCGCCTCATCAAATCTGATCAACTGGATGAACTCAAGCCCCAAATCCTACAAATCAGCAAACTGAAACCGCCTCTGCATTCCGCTGTGAAGGTGGATGGCAAGAGGTCTTATGCCCGTGCCCGCGCCAATGAGGAATTTGACTTGCCGGAGCGCGAAGCCAGGGTTTTTGAGTTTGACATTGTTGAATTTGACTATCCCAAACTGGTCTACACCTGCCGCGTCTCCAAAGGCACCTACATCAGGTCTCTGAGCCAGTTCATAGCTCAAACCTTAGGCACGGTGGGTTACACCAAAGAATTGAAAAGAACAGCAATTGGAGCCCTCTCACTGAACCAGGCACACAAGCTGGATGATATCACAATAGATAATCTGGAAAGTGTTTCAACCCCAGTGCGTGACATCCTGCCCAACCTGGAAAGCCTCTTCTTGAAAGAGGATGAGCTGCACAGACTTAAGCAAGGCAAAGCCGTAAAAAATCCCGGTTCAGACAATCTGCAGATTCTGATTTTTGATGATAAAAATATCTGTCAGGGAATTGCTTTACGTAAAGAAAACACCCTCTACCCGAAGGTGAATTTATGATGCAGTGGTTTGACAAACCCGTTCCTGATTTCAAGGATAGCGTTCTGACCATGGGCAATTTTGACGGTCTGCATCTGGGACACCAAAAAGTCCTGCAGGAGCTGCTTTTACAAGCCAAGCAAAGACAGACGACACCTGTGGTTTTGACCTATCTGGAGCATCCGGGTCACTATGTGCATTTCAAACATCCCGTTTCCATCCTGACGCCGCGTGCCCTGAAGCAGGCTCTAATCAAAGAACTTGGCATCGAGAAGGTTTTCTTTCTGAATTTTACCTCTGAAAAAGCGCACACCGGCGCTCTTGATTTTCTTAAAGATGTTCTGATAAAATACTTCCACCCGCAAGTGATTGTAGCCGGGCACGATATGCACTTTGGCTACCAGCGCGTGGGCAATGCCGATTTTCTGCAGAAGCACGAAACTGAATTTAGCTATCACACATTGCAGATTGAACCAGTTCTGCATGAGGGAAAAATCATTAGCAGTTCGCTCATCAGGGAATGTCTTACCAGTGGCGACATCAGCGCTGCCAATGCCATGCTGGGCAAGCCTTATTGCCTTTATGGGACTGTGACTCACGGTCAGAAGCTGGGTCGAGTAATTGGCTTTCCCACTATAAATCTCAATCTGCTGGATATCGAGCAGTTGATTCCGCGTGACGGAGTGTATCTCAGTTCCCTTGTTCTGAACGGCGAAGTTTATTTTGGATTGACAAATATAGGCACCAGCCCGACTTTGAAAAATACGTCTCAGATAGAAATTGAGACCCATATTCTGGATTTCAATGAAGACATTTATGATGCAGAAATCGAACTTAAATTGCTTGAGTTCATCAGGGCAGAGCAGAAGTTTGATGACACCCGTAAACTGCATCAGGCTATAGCTGACGATATTGCGGTCGGCAGAAAATTAATGGACCGGATAAAATGACTATGCAAAAAGATAGATTTATTAAAGCATTGATTATGACGGCGTTGCTGATAACAGCAGTCCTGCCACTGCTTTGCATTGACTTTGTTCCAGGCAGCGGAGCAGATATTTCTGCCGGTTTCAATCAGGACAGGGAACGAGCCTTCTTCTATCACCAAAACACGGATGACCAGCACTGGTACGGAACCGGCAAGTGGGCTGTGCGCTTTGATTTTGCTGCTGTTTATCCTACCTACACTGTCTCTGATTTCGTGATAAACAAAGTCAGAGTCTACTTTCCCATGATTCCAACCTCAGCAGTTCCTGTCAGCATAGAAATCTTTTCTGATTCAGGTAATGCCCCCGGCGCACTGCTATCCAGCGTTACTGCCGACATAACCTCGCACTGGATGGAATTTACTTTGCCCCAAACAGTCACAACAGAACTTGCCTGGGTGGTCGTAAACTGCGCCACTGCTGCTAATGGACCCTATATGTCAGCTTCAGTGGGTGGCGGAGCCTACAGCTATTACTGGAACACAAATACTCCCACGCATTACTTTCAGAATATGCAGACTGCCGGTTACAGCAGCGAGCTGCTGATCAGCGTGGTGGGCAGGTTTGAGCTGAGTGATGTGGACCTCGAGCTTTCCGCCTTTGACCTCAAACCTGACTTGATTCCAGGCAGAACGGTAACTCCGGAATTCACTATTTTCAATAACTCTTCTGTGGCAGTCCTGCTGCCGCACATCACGCTGAGCGTGACTTCGCCCAATCCGGATTTTTCTGTGCAGGACACTATTGCCATTTATCAAACCCTGCCGCCTTATTCAGAACTGACCATCTTATATGACAACCCTGAAATGCTGCCATATGAGATTCAACTGCCCGATTTTTCCACCCAACTCAAAGTCAGAGCGGTGCTGAAGTCTGAACACGACCTGGCTGACACGCTTTTCAACAATACCATAACCAAATATTATAGTTGTTATAATGACAGTCTTCCGGTGCGACTGGTGGAGAATTTTGTCCAATACAATGCAGCCCAGAACCTGCTTCAGACACAGGATAACATCATTCCTGCGGATGTTTTTGTACTCAATTATTTTCCCTTGGTGGCAGATGCTTTCTACTCAGCCGGAGCGGTGCAAAGGTTCAACTGGTATGGCTTTCTGGGCTATCCCATAACCGTGACCGGAGGGGATGACAGGATTACGGGATTCCTCTTAAACAATTATGCAGACAGGTTTCAGGCCGCTGTGGACGAAGTGGGCGAGCAGAAGACTTTTCTGCAGCAGGATAATGCCACCGCCAAGCTGGTAAGTCCTTACAACACCTTGCAGCTCAGACTCAGTTTGCGCAATCCACAAAGCTATGTCTATACGGGAGGAGCAGACCCCTCACCGGTTCTGCAGTCCCGTTTCTTTGCAGCGCTCTGCAGAAAAGTCAGTTTTTATGATGCGGAAAGGCTTGTCTTCAATCGCTGGGGCGCTTTTGCAGACACCATCGGCACCGCCATTGCACTGGAGCAGAGCTGGATCAAGCAGTTCAGCATCAATATCAGCGATATCGGCGTGGATTCGCTTCTGGCGAACTACGAGCTGTTTTACTGGATTCAGCACAATACCAGTAAACAGATTATTTATGCCAACCGCATTGACATGAACTCGGTGGTGAGCAATGATGACGAAACAGTTCCCCAAGTGCCCTTCAGCCTTGTCCTGGCACCAAATCCCCTTGCCCTGGGAACGGATTTGCAGATTAAACTTCCCGCTCAGTCAAAGGCAAAAATCACTAATCTTAGTATCTATAATCTGAAAGGTCAGCTCCTGCAGCAGAACAAGCCGCTCTTAAGAAACGATGAGTATTTTGTTGACATGCAGCAGCTTAAGTCTGCCGGCATCTATCTCATTAGATTTGATCTGACTGATAAAAACAACATAACCAAGACCGTCACCAAGAAAATTTTTGTTTACTGATAAAGGATAACTTATGGACAGAATTGAAGTTAGAGAACTCTCCCAATTCACCGGCAAGGAAATTACAGGCTATTACCTGGCTGCCGAAAAAGAGCTCAGGGAAGGCAAACAGGGGCACTATCTGCGTCTGCGGCTGCAGGATAAAAGCGGCAGCGTCAGTGCCAACGTCTGGAACAACGCCGAGAAGGAAGCTGAGAAGTTTACGGAAGGCGATGTCATCAAGATTGCCGCCATGGTCACCAACTACAAAGGTCAGACCCAGCTTTCGATCAGCAAAATCAGGTTTGCCGACAAGTCTGAATATGAGCTGGACGACTTCCTTGCCAAGAGCGATAAAGACCCTGCAGTGCTGGCTGAGGAGTTCTTTCAATACCTGGACAGCGTGCAGGAAATTCATCTCAAGCAACTGCTCAAATCCATCTTCGATGACAAGGAATTTTTCACCAAATTCTCCTTTGCCCCCGCTGCCAAAAGCTGGCATCACAACTACATTCACGGCCTCCTGGAGCACACGGTTTCCGTCACCCGCATCTGCGACTATGCCGCCAAATTCTATAACGTGAACCGCGATTTACTGATGACGGGAGCGCTTCTGCACGACTTCGGCAAGGTCTATGAATATCAGCACATTCCTTCCATTGAATTTACCACGCTGGGACGCCTGGTGGGGCATCTGACCATAGCTGACCAAATTATCTGTGACAAAGCTGCCAAAATAAATAATTTCCCTTCCGAACTGCTGATGCTGGTGCGTCACATGATTCTTGCCCATCACGGCGAATATGAAAAAGCATCGGTCCGCCTGCCCCAAACGATTGAAGCGCTGGTGCTGCATCTGGCCGACAACCTTGACGCGCAGACGATTGGCGTACAGCAGCTTTTGGAACTGACCCCTGCCGACGCCGAGTGGTCGGAATACGATAAGCTGAACAACCGCTACTACTACAACTACAAGGGCTAAACCATGTTTCAGACCGCGGTGCTTGCCTCCGGCAGCAAGGGCAACTGCGTTTTGGTTGCCTCGGATGAAACCGCTCTGCTCATCGATGCAGGGATTTCTGCCAAACGTGTCTGGTCGGTTTTTGACCATCTGAATTTCGATAAAAACAAGCTGCAGGGCATCCTCATCAGTCACGAGCACGGAGACCATATCAGTGGCGCCGGAGCAGTTTCACGCATCTTAAAAATCCCCATCTATCTGACCCGCGACACCTATCAGGCCTGCCGGCACCGTCTGGGCAACCTCTATGACCGTATTTTCTTTATCAGAGCGGGGGAGAGCTTTGCCATCGGAGACGGTGCCGATCATCAACGCCGGCGATGGACCCGGCGAGCACCCCACCCAGGCGCTGCTCGATCTCTTCACCATCCACGAGGAGCTGGGCAC
>JAWOHU010000077.1:0-4338 GCA_046485025.1 Cloacimonadaceae bacterium (SeqCode)
TTGATGACTTTTTTGCGATGGACATTAGTAAACAGGGCGATTTTATTATAGACATCCTCATCAAAATCAGTTTCAGAACGGCAGAGCAGGATGTCAGGCTGGATACCAATTTCCCTGAGCTTGTAGGCGCTGTGCTGGGTGGGCTTGGTTTTGAGCTCTCCCGCAGATTTAATGTAGGGCACGTAGGTAAGTAGAATATAGAGAGTGTTATCATATCCGAGATCGAGGCGAAGCTGTCGAATCGCTTCCAGAAAAGGCAGACTTTCAATGTCGCCAACAGTGCCGCCGATTTCGGATATGATGATGTCATATTCTTTGTCCAGCTTGCAGATGCGTTCTTTAATTTCGTTGGTGACGTGAGGAATGACCTGGACGGTTTTACCTAAGTAATCTCCCCGGCGCTCTTTTTTAATCACACTGTCATAAATCTGGCCGGCGGAAGTGCTTGACCATTTGGACAGAGAAACATCCACAAAACGTTCATAATGTCCCAGGTCAAGGTCAGTTTCAGCGCCGTCATCCGTGACAAAGACTTCGCCATGCTGAAAGGGACTCATAGTACCGGGGTCGACATTCAGATAGGGGTCGAATTTCTGCAGATAGACTTTGTAGCCCATCCGTTTCAGCAGAAGTCCTGTGGAAGCGGTGGCAATGCCTTTTCCCAAAGAGGATAGGACACCGCCCATGACAAAGATATATTTTGCCATCGCAACTCCTATCAGGCTAAAGGTTTGAGTTCGGCAAGGGCTTCTTTAACAGCATTTATGGTGTAATCCAAATCTTCCTGAGTGTGTCTGTAACAGATATAACCATGATGATAAGGCTGCAGGAAAATTTTGCGTCGGATCAGCTGAGTGTAAAACTCGGTTCTGAGTTTTTTATAGAGACCGGTCTCATCTTTGGGGAAAGTGATAAAAGGCATCCAGGGTGCGCCACTGAAGTTTACCGGAAGTCCTGAATCAGCAACTGCTTTTTCCACGGCTTTGGCGAAATACATGCCTTTTTCATAGACAGCATCAAGGATATGGTCTCGTTCCAGAATCTCGATTGTTTTCAGTGCTGCAATCTGAGCATCGCTGTTGGGGAAAAAGGTTGAAGAAAGAAAGACCTTGTCTGCCAGAACATTCATAATTTCCTTTTTGCCAACTAAAGCGCTGATAGAATAGCCATTAGCCATAGCTTTGCCAATCGTGGCAAGATCAGGAGTCACGCCAAAGTACTGTTGCGCACCACCCAAAGAGCACCTGAAACCACTGCGGATTTCATCAAAAATCAGGATAACACCATACTCATCAGCCAGCTTGCGGATTCCTTCCAGATAACCGGGTTTGGGCATTTCAACTTCATGGGCAAGAGGATGACCAATCGGCGTAACTATAATGGCAGCAAGGTCAGAGGCATTCTGTTTTACTATAGATTCCAACTGATCAAGATCGTTATAGTGAAATTCAATTATATCTTCATATAGCTTTTGAGGTATTCCGCCTTTGACTTCCACACACCAGTCATGCCATCCATGATAGCCGCAACGGGCAATTTTGGTTTTGCCAGAATAACCTCTGGCTACGCGAATGGCAACTGTCGTAGCATCAGAACCGGTTTTTACAATGGCTGCCATTTCGCAGCAGGGCACCACTTCAATTAGTTTGTTGACGAGTTTGTTCTGAATAGGCTGGGTCAGAGAAAAGCAAAAGCCTTTCTGCTTAATCTGCTGGTAAACGGCATCATCTATTTCATCTTCTCCATAGCCAATGATGATGGGTCCATAGGCACACAGATAATCAATATATTCATTGCCGTCCACATCAAAGACATGACTGCCTTTGGCGTGGTCAAAAAAGATTGGGTATTCACCCGGAACAAAGTTATAGGGTCTGCGAATGCCTGCTACTCCGCCGGGAACAAGGCGTTGAGCTTCCTCAAACAGAGCAAAGCTTTTTTCCAGTTTCAATTTATCTGTCATTATATTATCTCCAATTCTTTATTTCATATTCCAAAGAGTGGCAATGCCCATTCCACCGCCAATGCAAAGAGATGCCAGACCTCTCAGGACTTTGCGTTTTTTCATTTCATGCAGCAGAGTGACAATGATTCGGGCTCCACTGGATCCAATCGGATGCCCCAAAGCAATTGCTCCGCCGTTGACGTTCACAATTTCAGGATTAAGTTTGCCGATACCATCCTGCTCCAGACCTTTCAAAACTGCCAATGACTGGGCTGCAAAAGCTTCGTTCAGTTCTGCCAGTTCAATATCCTGCAGAGTCCAGTTTGCTTTTTTCAATACCTTAGCTATGGCAGGCACAGGACCGTAACCCATTATAGCAGGTTCCACACCTGCTGAAGCATAATCCACCAGATAAGCCAAGGGTTCCAGACCCAGTTCAGTTGCCTTGTCTTCACTCATCAACAGAAGCATGGCTGCGCCATCATTGATACCGGAGGAATTTGCAGCTGTGACTGAACCGTCAGGTTTGAAAGCAGGTCTTAGCTTTGCCAGACTCTCAGCCGTGACTCCTGGTCTGGGCATTTCATCATCCTTTATGATTATGGGATCGCCTTTTTTCTGGGGAATTTCAATCGGCACAATTTCATCCTCAAATCTGCCACTGGACATAGCAGCTTCAGTTTTATTCTGACTCGCAGCAGCAAAGATGTCTTGCTGTTCTCTGGAAATAAAGTATTTCTGGGCAAGATTTTCTGCAGTAATACCCATGTGGTAATTATTAAAAATGTCGGTCAGCCCGTCCTGAACCATCAGGTCAACTATATTTTTATTGCCCATTTTAGCGCCCCAACGTGCATCTGGTAAAACATAAGGTATCTGGCTCATGTTTTCAGTGCCGCCGGCTAAAACAATATCCGCTTCACCTAAAGCTATCGCAGCAGCTGCGAGAGTAATTGCTTTCATACCGCTGCCGCAGACCTTGTTGACAGTGAAAGCGGGAATGTGAACAGGAATACCCGTATGGATAGCAATCTGACGAGCAATGTTCTGTCCCAATCCTGCCCCGCAAACGTTGCCAATGATAACTTCATCAATCATCTCAGGTTTGACTTCACTCTCCTCGAGCACAGCTTTGGCAGCATAAACTCCTAACTGAACTGCTGAGACATCTTTGAAAACACCGCCAAAGTTGCCTATTGGTGTGCGTTTGGCACAAACAACAACGGTTTTTTTCATAACTCCTCCAGTAATATTTTTTTTCATTGAAATTTGAATCGGTGTTTTGGTCAACCATTTTTACTTTATTATTTTTCATAATACGTATTTTCTTTTGAGCTGTCAAACAAATTTGTAAGCAGCTATATTACAGATTCAAATTAATGTCAGAATGATGAGCCTTAGATGCAAAAGAAGAGCACAGGTTATGAAATCATTTCCATATCTTATAGAGATAAGAAATCAACCATTTGCATCAGCCTGCTGATATCCCAGATTATATTGTAAACAAAGAAAGAAAAGGCAAAGCGAAAAAAACTGCTTGACGATTTTCCTTCTTTCAATATTGCATTTCTAAAGGTGTATCTTTAATTGAGAAAGTGTTCAAGAGAAACTCATAAGTTATTGAAAATAGAAGAATAAACTCATTAATCTGAGAGCGAGGGAGGTTTTCAATGCGAAAAAATGCATTGATCCTGATTATTTTGGCTGCCTTGTGTTTTTCCGGATTATATGCCGGAACGACAGGAAAACTTGCAGGCAGGGTCAAAGATGAATCCGGCAAGGGCATAGCATACGTAAATGTTCTGGTTTTGCAGGATGGCAGACGCGTTACAGGTATTTTGACAAAAGAGAACGGGTCATTCATAATTATTAACATTCCCCCGGGTGAATATGACGTGAAATTCCAGTTACAAAGTTATGCAGAATTGACTGTCAGGGGTGTGAGAATATTTGTAGATCAAACCACCACACAGAATGCCACATTGTCCAAAAAGAGTATTGTTCTTGATAAAGTGGTGGTGACCGCTACACAGGAAAAAGTGAGCAAGGATCCTGCCGGGTCTGCCCGTCAGATTGACACACAGAACATTGCCAATATGGCTGTGTCAGACGTGCAGGGAATTGTTGCTTTACAGGCCGGTGCTTCCATTGTAGCCGGTGAATTGCACATCAGGGGCGGCAGAGCCAATGAAGTCAATTATACTATCGATAATATGTCAGTGTCGGATCCTGTTGACGGCGGAACAGCACTTCAGGTAGATCCGGATGCGATTAGCGATATGAAAGTCATGACCGGCGGATTTACGGCAGAATTTGGAAATGCGCAATCGGGAGTCGTCAATATTATCACCAAGGAAGGCGATTCGTTTTACTCAGGAAAAATCGAATACAGC
>JAWOHU010000174.1:0-4244 GCA_046485025.1 Cloacimonadaceae bacterium (SeqCode)
GGCGACTGCGGATCAGCGCCTTGTAAGATTTGGTATGACACCCGCAATCCGGATGCTTCGGATGAGGAATTTGAGGCAGATATTCAATCCCGACTGAAAAATCTCAAAAAAAGAAAAGAGGAAATATGATGAAAAACAGACTATTTGTGATGGTGTTTTTAGCGTTTCTGCTGCTGACAGGTTCAGTTAATCTGAGCGCTGCAGCACCTCAGGAAGAGGAAAGTACTAATGTTCTGACGGGCATCCTGAACATGCTGAGCGCTTTTTCGGTCGAGTTTATCAAAAATCAGCGGTATGAAGTTGAAACAGGTCTTATCAATACAGGCTACAACGATGTGCGCGTGCCGGGCGAAGGCGGCAGCCTGTTTTCTATGAAAGACGACCTCAAAGCCAAGCAGGCTTTTCATTTCAGGTTCAGATTGACTCAGCCTCTGGCAGCCAAGCACAGACTGATTTTTATGTATGCTCCGCTCAAGGTCAAATCCTCCGGCAGGATAGACAGAGAATATGCTGAGGAGTTTTTTGAATTTCAGGATATGCAAGTGCCGGCAGACTTGGTTCCCAGCATAGATTTTGACGGAGAATACAGGCTGGATACTTACAGGCAGACCTATCTGTTTGATTTGCTGACGCTTAAGAACACGGTTCTGAGCGCCGGCGCTTCTGTCGAAATCAGGGATGAAGCCATCAAAATCTACAGCGCAGACCGCTATGGCAGAAAAACTGACACCAATGTCGTGTTTTCCGTTAATTTCAGAGCGCTCACCAATCTGAACGAAAAACTCGCTCTGGTGGCGAACGGAAACGTGCTCATCGATTCCAAGAACAGGGCGGAGGACATCTTTCTGGGCGCGTCATATAAAATTCTCAAAGACTCCAGACTCAACGTCGGCTACCGGCTGATCGAGCGCAAAACTGACAAACCGGAAATCTATAACAGCGCCATGTTTCATCTGCTGACCGTCGGCATAGATTTGAATCCGTGAGCATTTGTTTTTTCTGAAAGTCTGATTATTATGTGTTAAACCGGATGAAAGAAAGTGCTTTGTATGGCGCTTTCAGACATTAAATCAAAATAAAATCAGGGAGAAACATCATGAATAATAAATTCATATCACTAACAATACTGCTGCTGATACTATTGTCCGCTGCCGCAACACTGCAAGCCCAGACCGGTGAGGCAGAAGTCAATAGTTCTGACCAGGCATTACATGAAAAAGGAACAGCTGCCTATGAAGCGATTTTTAACACAGCACTGGATTTCATAATACCCACCAAAAATAATCTGAGAAAGATGGAAATCGAAGCAGGGCTTGCCTTTACAGGCTATAGCGATGTCAGGATTCCGGGCGATAGCGGAACTCTGTTTTCACTTTCAAGTGATTTGGATGCTGAAGTTACGCCTGCCTTCAGATTCAGAATTACACAGCCTTTTGGCAAAAGGCACAATATTTCATTGCTGGCAGCTCCACTGCACGTTGTGTCCAAAGGCACGATTGACAGAGATGTCGATTTTGCCGGTAAATTTTTTGAAGCAGGAACAGAGTTGGAAGGAACCTACTGGTTCAATTCTTACAGACTGACCTACCGCTATGATTTCATCACTACCTTTACCACGGATTTTGGCATTGGTTTAACTGCAAAAATCAGAGAGGCAGGCATCATGTTGGAAAGCGATGAAATCAAAGCCAAAAAGACCAATGTGGGCTTCGTGCCAATCATCAACTTCCGCTATGAAAGATATCTGGGCAAAAACTGGTTTCTGCTGATTGAAGGCGATGCTCTGGCAGCGCCGCAAGGCAGAGCGGAAGACATTTATGCCGGGATAAAATACAAAGTGGCAGACTGGGCTATGCTGAAAGCGGGTTATCGCCTTCTGGAAGGCGGCGCAGACAATGACGAGGTCTATAATTTTGCGCTCTTTAACTATGCCACCATCGGTTTTGAATTAGGCTATTAAGAATATAACTCAGTAAAATAAAAGGCAGGAAATAAATCCTGCCTTTTTTTGTGTCAGAAAGATTCAATCAGTTTTTGCCTTTAACTTTGTTCTTATTGGCATTGCCCTGATTCTGCTTTATCTCTTCACGCTCTTTCAATTTTTGCTTTTCTTTATCTTTACCATTGGCGACTTCTTTAATCCAGGAAGTGTAAAGAACGCCGTCAGAACCTATACTGCCATGGACAACGACATAGATATTGTCTTTTCTGTTGGTCCGGGACAGGGTTTCTGCCGCTTGCTGACTGCCTCTGGAATCAAGCGGGTAAAATTTAAAATTACCCTTTGAAGTTCTGAGAAAGACGCCATAGCCTGATGCAGAGCCGGCTCTGATATTGATCAGGGAATGCCTGGCAGGATTTAGATAGAGGTCATATCCGTCCTTGTCCTTACCCCTTTTTCCGCTATAGTTATCAGCAAGATAGCCCGGATAGGATTTTTCAACGCCTTTACTGACTGCTTGAGTCTGCGTCCTGGTTTGAGTTTGCGTAGTTGTTTCTACGGTTTTTCCGGTGGTGCCGGAAGTTTCAACAGTAGTCTGAGTATTGGTTGTTTCAATCGGTTTTCCTGCATTGCTGGAAGTTTCGACAGTGGTCTGAGTATTTGTTGTTTCAATCGGTTTTCCTGCATTACTGGAAGTTTCGACAGTAGTTTTAGTTTGGGTTGTTTCAATCGGCTTTCCGGAAAGGCCGGTAGTTTGAACAGTAGTCTCTACTGTCTTTTCCGTTGTAGTAGCCGGTTTAGATGAGCCGGCGGCTAAAGTCGCAATTGAAAAAACTAAAATAATCAGAATGCTTAGAACTATTAACTTTTTCATAATTTCTCCTCCGAGATGAGATTAAACGTCCGCAATATAATATAAGCGGGATTTCTCTTTTACCAAATCAGTTATGCGTTGTGCAGATAATTGATTTGACCAGAGCCCGTCCTCTTTAAAATACGAGCCGATGATGAATCCGTCTGCCAAAGACCAGTATTTTTCAATGTTATCTAAAGTAATTCCGGAACCTGTAAACACAGGCAGGGAAGTGTGTTTCTTTGATTCTATCAGGTCATCGAGGAGAATTTCCTTGCCTGTGGCAGTGCCTGTGACAATGAGACCATCACTCAGGAAAAACTCTGCCGCAGAGGCAGTTTCGCCAATTGTGACATCAGCTGTGATGCTGTGAGCAGAGTGTTTTTTCTTGATGTCGGTAAAAATGGCAATCTGCTCTGCTCCAATCTGTTTGCGGTAGCGTAAAAGCGCTCCGGCACAGCTTTCTATATATCCCTCATCGGCAATATGGGAATAGACAAAACCCTCCGCTCTGAGGAACTGTAAATCCGCTGCCAGAGCCACAGCCAGAGCCTGTTGATTGGCAGCAGCCAGAATCTGAATGCCAAGGGGGATTTTCACTGCTTTTCTTACTGCACAGGCAACTGCAGTCATAGCTGAGACAACTTCCGCACCCATTGTTTTATTCAGGTAGGGAATGTCATGCATATTTTCTAAAATAATGGCATCCAAGCCGCAGTCTTCATATAAAATGGCTTCTTTGACTGCCAGAGAGACAATTTCTGACATGGATAAATTGTGCTTGGGAGATCCGGGCAGGGCTTGAACATGCACCATTCCGATTATGGGTTTGGGTTTTGTGAAGATTTTTTCATAAAGTTTCATAACAACCTCTTTTACTATTCAAGGCAATCAGAACTGCGCAATTAATATCGTCAAGCACAAAGATTCAGATGTGTTTATCGGGGTCAAAATGGATACCTATTCAGGACTGACACAATGAGTTAACACTAATATTCAGAGCCAGATAAGTCAAGTCTGATAAAAAAGTCTTTGACAAAAAAAAGCTGTCTGTATAGATGAAATCGTAGATATAAAAGAATAATTCAGGAGAAATAATTAAGGAGGAACAATGAAAAAAATTTGGATCGTTGTCCTATCTCTTTTAGTCGTATCAGTCCTGAGCGCTAATATGGTTGTCACCAGTCCCAAAGCAACCATCAGCAATCAGAGCAGATATGAAGTCGTGGCATATTCCGAGGACTTTGAAAGCGGTGCAACCGGCTGGACAAGTTATGACGGAAATATCTCACCAAACAACTGGCATATTTATGATGAAGGCGGTGCGCAAGGTAACGTCTGGTGGATGGGTGACCCTGCCCTGGCAGTGGGAGCCAATATCGGCGGTTATTATGACCACCAATATTTGGTTCTGGACACACCTCAGATTTTGGTACCCACAGCTACCCC
>JAWOHU010000179.1:0-4312 GCA_046485025.1 Cloacimonadaceae bacterium (SeqCode)
CTTTCACAGGGCTGGGCGTCATGCTCTTTAAATACCTGAAGTTTGCAGATGCCGAATCAGGACCTGTAGGCGCAATTCAGTCCATCCAATATGGTTTGATACTCACAATCATTGGTTTTATTCTGACCATAATAGGAGCTCTGACTTCCAGAAGTAACAGTTCCTGAGGGCAGGTATGTAATAGTAGCTCCTTTTTTTAAAAGGAGCAATCCAATCAGCCTTTTGGAAAAAGGCTCTACTGTAATATCAAAATACTGCCTGCTTCCCTGCATAACAACCCTGATATTACCCTAGTATAACCCAGGTATAAGGGCATGGAGGCGGTTATCTCCGGGTAAAACACAATTTATCAATGACTTATGATGTAAGGGCGGGGTATCCGACTGAAAGGTTCAGAAAAATGAAGGCTGCTGTTTTTAAAAAGTATTGACCAAAAGCCTGTCTGTAAGATTATAGCATTTCACAGCTTAATGCTACCCAGATTTCAGATAGGATGACGTAATGTTAAAAGCCAAAATCCATGTATTTCTCAAGCCCAGCGTGCTGGACCCCCAAGGGCAGGCGGTGACCAATTCACTGCACTCTCTGGGCTATGCCGCCATCAGGGAAACGCGCATCAGCAAATACATCGAGATCCTCTTTGACGAGGATGACAAGGAAATAGTCAGCCAGCAGGTGAACACCATCTGTGACAAGCTTTTGGCGAATCCCAACACGGAAAAATATGCTTTCGAACTGGAGCCGGCAGAAGCGCAATGAAGGTCAGCGTCATAACTTTTCCGGGTTCCAACTGCGACCACGATGCGCTGGAAGTCTTTGCCCAGAGAGATCATTCCGTCACCAGTATCTGGCATAAAGACAGTGATTTACGGAGTCCTGAGCTGGTGATTCTGCCGGGCGGATTTTCCTATGGCGATTATCTGCGCTGCGGTTCCATTGCCAAGTTTTCGCCTATCATGAATGAAGTGATCGCTCATGCCAACAGGGGCGGACTGGTACTTGGCATCTGCAACGGGTTTCAAATCCTGACGGAGTGCGGGTTGCTGCCCGGCGCTCTGATGATGAACAAAAGTCTGCAGTTTATCTGCCAGCATCAGTTTATCTGCGTACAGAGCAGTTCCACGCCATATACTTATGGTCTGGAAAAGGGCAAGGTTCTGGATATTCCGATCGCGCATAAGGAAGGCAATTTCTTCATCGATGAAGATGGGCTAAAAACCTTGCAGGATGAGGACAGAATCGTATTCCGCTATTGCGACAAGGAAGGCAATATCACGCCTTTTGCCAATCCCAACGGCGCTTTGGACAACATCGCAGGCATCTGCAATGAGCAGCGCAACGTAATGGGCATGATGCCTCATCCCGAAAGAGCTGCCAGTGCGCATGTGGTCTCGCGGGACGGACTTTTTATCATTAAGGCGATTGAAGCATATTTTAATAAATAGAGTGGATGTCTGGGCAGGCACAAGACCTACCCCTACGCAGGGCATATGTTTAGCCTGAAAAAGCCAGCCGCAGATTGTTTGGATGCGTTCTATCCGCAGGTCTGCGTGAGCTGTCATCAGAGGATAGCAGAGCAGAAACTGTGGCTGTGCGGAACTTGTTATGACCGGCTGAGTTATCTGCCGGACCAGATTTGTCCCAAATGCGGCATCCCGACGGCAGAAAGCGTGTGTCCTAACTGCTTTGAGAATAATTATGTGTTCACGCGCGCGGTTTCCGTCTTTCTGTATGAAGGCTCTGCCAAGACGCTGGTGCACGCACTCAAGTATGAGGGCTTAACCGGCATTGCTGACTGGTTTGGCAATCAGATGTATAAAACAGCGCTGGGTGAAAAAGAACTGGCAGAGGTGGATTTTGTGACTGCCGTGCCTCTGCACAGAGTGCGCAGACGGGAACGCGGTTTCAACCAGTCTGAACTAATTGCCAGAGCGCTGGCATCCAGAATGGAGAAACCCTTTACGGATAAGGCTTTGGTCCGTCAGCACTATACGGAGTCTCAGACTCTGCTGGACAGACATGCGCGCCGGAAAAACATCATTGGCGCTTTCAAAAAAGGCAGGTTGAATCCGCAAGGGAAAAGCTTTCTGCTCATTGATGATGTCTTTACTACCGGCACGACGGTCAACGAAGCAACCAAAACATTGCTCAATGCAGGCGCAGCAAAGGTTTATGTGATGACAGCCTGTCACGGAACTTAGGATGAATGATTTACACGTAACGATTACAGAAGAAGAAGCGCAGATGATGATTGAAAAGGTGGCGCGCTTTGTGGCAGAGCGTGGAATGGCTTCAGCAGGCATTCTGGCTGCCGAGTCACTGCGTCCTCTGCACGGCATTGGCAGTCAGTTCATGTTTTTTATTCTGCCTTTTGCCGAGATTATCTTTGACTCCAAAAAGTATCAGCATTTCGCTCTGCTGCTGGAAAAGGAAGATTATGTGCGCCAGCTCATCAACAGAATGGATGAACTGGACGAGGAACTGAATCACGAACGCAGACAGAAAGCGAGACTGCTCAGGCAGAGAAAAAAGAATCAAATCAAAGCGTTTTTCCAAAGGCTGTTCAGACTTAAGAAAAAGGACAAGAATGAGAAAGATAATTGACGTAAATCGTCTTTTTAAAATCTTGTATCTGACAGAACTCCTTTGGCATAACGGAGGAATATATGCAATATGATGAAAAACGCCTGACGCGTATTGTGGCAACGGATTGCGGCAGTACGACGACGAAGGCAATTTTGATTGAATGGGTGGACGGGGAATACCGTCAGACCGTGCGTGGCGAAGCTCCGACCACAGTGGAAGCACCGCTCAACGACGTGACGAAAGGTGTGATCAATTCCGTGCAGGAATTGGAAGAACTGGCGCGCCTGAAGTATAACAACCCCAATATCAGTTTCATGGAAAACGGTGAATTTGTTATTCCGCGCAAAGGCGATATCGGTGTGGATGCTTATGTGAGCACATCTTCCGCCGGCGGCGGTCTGCAGATGATGGTCACGGGCGTGGTTGCCAGCATGACAGGTGAAAGCGCCGAACGCGCTGCCCTGGGTGCAGGCGCCATCGTGATGGACCTGATTGCCAGCAATGACAGACGCATGAACCACCAGAAGATTGAACGCATCCGCGAACTCAGGCCTGATATGATTCTGATGGCAGGCGGCGAGGACGGCGGCACCGTCAAGCACGTGGTGGAAATGGCGGAACTCGTTTCTGCGGCAGACCCCAAACCGCGTCTGGGTTCGGGTTACAAACTGCCCGTTATCTATGCAGGCAACAAAGAAGCGGTTCCTGACATTGAAGAAACCCTGGCTGAAAAAGTGCATTTGATGGTTACTGAAAACATCAGACCCAAGCTGGAACACGAAAATCTTGGTCCTGCCCGCGATAAAATTCATGATATCTTCATGGAACACGTTATGCAGCAGGCGCCGGGCTATAATAAGCTGATGACCTGGACCATGGGTCCGGATCATGAAAGCGTGCCCATTATGCCGACTCCGGCAGCCGTGGGAAACATCATGCAGGCTGTTGCCAAAGCTGAAAACATCGAAGTGGTGGGTGTCGATATCGGCGGCGCCACTACAGATATTTTCTCGGTTTTTACAGAGGAATTTGTCTTCAACAGAACCGTTAGTGCCAATCTGGGCATGAGCTACAGCATTTCCAACGTGCTGGCTTCATCAGGACTGCCCAATATCATGCGTTGGGTGCCTTTCACCATTGATGAAAGCGAACTGCGCAACATGATCAAGAACAAGATGATCCGCCCCACCACGATTCCGAGCTTATTGGAAGAGCTGGTGCTGGAGCAGGCAATCGCCAAGGAAGCTCTGCGCCTGGCGTTTGAGCAGCATAAGGAATTTGCCGTTACGCTGAAAGGAACCCAACGTCAGCGCGATATTTCGGAAGCTTTCAGTCAGACCACTTCCGGCGCTACGATAGTTAATATGCTGACGCTTGGCTTATTGGTGGGCAGCGGCGGCGTGCTTTCACATGCTCCCAGACGCCACCAGTCTGTGATGATGATGATAGATGCCTTTCTGCCGGAAGGCATAACCCGTTTGGCGGTGGACAGCATCTTTATGATGCCGCACCTGGGCGTGCTTTCTGAAATCTGTGAAAAAGCAGCTACAGAAGTGTTTAATAAAGACTGTCTGATTTATCTGGGAACCTGTGTGGCTCCGGTCGGCAAAAACAAACTCGGCAAACCTGCTTTGACAGCCAAAATCACGCTTCCTGACGGCTCTGTCTTCAATGAAGACATACCCTTTGGCGAGGTCAGATTGATTCCGCTGGGAGTGGGAGAAGT
>JAWOHU010000019.1:0-6564 GCA_046485025.1 Cloacimonadaceae bacterium (SeqCode)
AGCTTTTTATGCTGTTTTAGGCCGGGATTTTCCATCCCGGCTTTTTTTTGATTAATTTCGGGAAGCACTTTTTCCACGCGGCATCCTCCCGGGCTAAGCCCGCGTGGACCCCGGGTGGACCCCGCGTGGATTAAATGGGTGAGGACAGAAAAATGTCTAACTGCTATAATTATCAAAGAATTGTAATTACAGGAAAATCAAACATGCTTGCCATTATTGTAATATAAGGGAAACATAATCAGAACCACTCAAAGCGCATTAATTAATACCCCAAGAAAAGACTAATCATTCCAATGTTTCATTTATTGCTTGACATAATATTAACCATCAGTGTAAATAATATTAACAAGCATTTCAGTTTCAGGGAGGAATTATGAAAGCGCTTAAGTATCTTTTATATGCCGTCTTAACCCTTCTGTGGCTACTCTCCTGCAGCACGAAAACCACTGAGCCCATGCCTACGGTTGCCAAGCCTGTATTTAGTCCTGATGAAGGAAACTATACATCAACCCAAATGGTGTCAATAACAAGTGAGACATTGGGGGTAACAATTTTATATACTCTTGACGGCAGCAACCCGGTTTCCAATTCTGCTGTTTACAACGAACCAATCACAATATCAGCCAGCACAACAATCAAAGCCAAAGCCCTCAGAGACGGCTGGAAGGATAGTGATATTGCCACTGCCAACTATAACATTGAAATTCCTACCCTGGAAGGATTCATCTATGTCCCCGGCGGCCACTTTACCATGGGTGACACGATAGATGACGGAATGGGTTCTTCAGATGAACTGCCGCTCCACACAGTAACTCTTAACTCATTTTTCATTGGTAAATATGAAGTAACGCAAAGCGAGTGGCAAACCGTCATGGGTTCTAATCCTGCTCATGATTACGGAGTGGGGGATAACTATCCGGTTTATTATGTCTCCTGGTATGCCATCGTGAAATACTGCAATTTGCGTAGTATGAATGAAGGTCTTATACCTGTCTATACTATCAGCGGTTCCACCAATCCTTCCAACTGGGGAACTGTCCCCACTTCAAATAACGAAGATTGGAATGCTGCTATCTGCAATTGGAGCGCTAACGGCTACAGATTACCGACTGAAGCGGAATGGGAGTATGCAGCCCGGGGTGCAACCAATAATCCAGATTATCCGTACAGCGGCTCTAATGACATCAATGCAGTAGCATGGTATATTAGCAATAACGCACCATGCGGCAGCAAGACAGTGGGCGGCAAAGCTCCTAACAGCTTGGGCATCTATGACATGAGCGGTAATGTTTGGGAGTGGTGCTGGGACTGGTATGGCTCATATAGCTCTGCTTCTCAAACTAATCCCACCGGCCCTGCCAGTGGCAGCAATCGGTTGCTGCGAGGCGGTTACTGGAACTCCGATGCATTATACTGCCTTGTCACTTACCGCAGCAACATCGGCCCGTATCTCAGCGACTACTACTCAGGCGTCTTCGGGTTTCGTCTCTGTAGGGCTGATTGATGCCGTAACAACAGACGCCTCGTCTGTAGGTTTTATTCAACACTCAAGGCGAGTGTTGTTACTGAAGTAGATACAGGCGTCCCCGCCTGAACGGATACTTTGACCCTAAAAGAACACCATTTTTGTAACAACATAATGCTGTGCTGTTCATAAGATAATACATACCCAAAAGATGGCGGAGAGTCAGGGATTCGAACCCTGGGTGCCCGTAAAGGCACAACGGTTTTCGAGACCGTCCCGTTCAACCGCTCCGGCAACTCTCCTATATCAATTATAAATTATAAGTTAAACACGAAGGACACGAAGAAATAAGCAGTGTGCGAAGTCAAGATTTATTAAGATCTAAGCATGGGCAGGAATGACGACGTAGGGGCTGACCTTGTGTCAGCCCTAAAAGAGGGTCGGCACGAGACCGACCCCTACGGCAAATGTGAGTAAGATTCCTGCTTTCGCAGGAATTACACAAAACATAATTATGTTTCTATCTTGCGCTTGCTGCGGAAAAAATCTTTGAGCAGGGCACCGCATTCCTCTGCCAGAACACCTTTACGGACTACTGGATGATGATTGAAATGTGAATCGGAAAGGGAATTATAGATTGAGCCGACACAGCCAGATTTGGGATCTTCAGCGCTATAGACCAGGCGTTCCAATCTGCTCCAGATCAGGATTCCGCTGCACATCAGACACGGCTCCAGAGTCACATACAAGGTATAATCGTTAAGATACTTTTCACCAGTTGATAAAATGCTTTCCACAATCAGCTTTTCGGCATGCGCCAGGGGATTGCTTTGCTGACGGGTCCTGTTGTGATTTCTGGCAACAATAACGCCATCCCTGACCAGGACAGCTCCCACAGGAATCTCATCTTCCACCAGAGCCTGTTTTGCCTCTGCCAGTGCCTCATTCATAAACTCAATATCCTGAGTCTGCAGATTATTTGTCATCAGGCTCGGGTTCAAACATCTTTTTATGCTGCTCTGCTTCGAGTTTGGTTATTTTTTCACGCAGCATAATTAGGATGGGATTGGCGTTGTCAGTCAGGCGCATAGCATCCTGCAAAGCATCACGGGCAGAGGCATAATCGCCTTTCTGGATAAAGACTCTGATCAGGTCTTCATGCAGCAGATTAAGATAGGGGCTGATGGCAAGAGCGCGCTGCAGAAGCTCGATTGCCTTGTCCAACTGACCTATCTGCCAACTTGACTGGGAATAGGTTTGCAGGTGGTCGGCATTACTCAGGGGCTTCAGTTCATCCGCTTTTTTAAAAGCCATAAAGGACTTCAGCCAGATTTTTTGGAAGCTCCAGACAAAGCCTTTCAGAATCTGCTGATAGCTCTGCACTCCGAAGTGCTTTTCAATCTCGTCCAGCCACTGGAGCGCTTCTTTGTATTTATGCATGCGCAGATATTCTTCCACCAGAAAATAGTAGATGTTCAGATTGCCGGAAATCTGTTTGATGAGCAGTTTCAGATAATGCAAGCTGAGGTCGTGGTCGCCCAGATAGGCATAGGCGAGAGCTTTGTTGTAATGAAGTTCCGGAGAATCGTCAGAGACCTGTTCATAGTAATACAGCGCCATTTTATAATCGCTGAGGGAGAGATAGCAATTGCCGATAACAAAGAGCAGCTGCTCATCCCCGGCATCAATGGTCAAAGCTTTTTGATAAGAATCAATCGCCTGTTCAAACTTTTTGTGACGTGAGTAGATGTCACCCAAAGTCAGATAAATAGAGCGTTCACGCGGATAGTCATCAGAAGCTTTTTCCAGAATATTGACGGCGTGCAGCCAGTTTTTTTTACCCAGCACTTCTGCTCTGAGCAGGATGTTGTTGATCTCGGTCTTGTTGGCATTCATCTTACTTAATCTGCTCCATCAGGACTTCCACTGCTTTCTTAAGTTGGAGGTCGTTGTCAGCGACCAAGTCATTCGGAGTCATCTCAACCCTGATATCAGGCTGAGCGCCGTTTCCTTCCATGTTAGTGCCGTCTAAACGGTACCAGCCTGAGCCGGGCATGCGCATGGAAGAGCCGTCCAGAAGCTGAACTTCCCAAGTCCCGATCACAGCACCGCTGGTCGGCATTCCTATGACGGTTCCGTATCCCGCTTCCTTGAAAAGCTGAGGGAAAATCTCGGCGTCAGAAAAGGAGTTTTCGTCGATCAGAAGGACGATAGGTTTAGTCCAGGTGCGGGAAGGAGTCTCTCGGGGCACGGCACCATAAGAACGGCTGGTGGTAAAGGCATTGGGCTGCTTGGACAGAAATGTCAGCAGATCGTTGTGAATCCTTCCGCCGCTGTTGCCTCTGATGTCAATAATAAGAGCATCTTTATCGGCATTTTTGGTGAAGACTTCGCTGATGAATTTGCTGTATTCGCCTGTGCCCATACTGGGGATGTGCACATAACCAATGCGGTTGGCAGAAAGCTCATTGGTCTTCTGGCGGGTGCGTTCAAGTTTGTCCTGATACCAGAGCTCGCGGTTTGCTCTCCAGTTCAGTCCTTTGATGGAAGCCTTGATGTCAGTGTCTCCACGTCTGAAGACAAGTTCCAGCTTTTTATCAGTCATGTCCATAAGTAAAGAATCCAGTGGTGTGCTTGGAGTGATACCAGTTCCATTAATTGATGTTAAAATGTCTCCGGAGCGAATGCTGTAATAGCTGTAAAGGCTTGAACCCATATACACTCTGGATACTTCGATGCCTAGTGGCAGCACATTTCTCTGATTCAATTCCAGACCCAGATAGGCAGCCGGTTTGGAAATGCCAATACTTTCATGGCGTGGATTGAACCCTGTATGGGAAGCATTGACTTCGCCAATCATTTCTTCAATAATGACGTTCAGCACTGATATGCTTTCAGCGTATTGCAGATAGGGTTTGAACCTCGCATAGAGCATATCCCAATCCCTGTTGTGCATATTCGGGTCATAAAACTTCCTGCCGAAGATGCCCCAGACCTGTTCAAACACTTTCTCATTCAGTTTGTGAACGTTGTATGTGTACTGGAATTTGTTATTAATCTCTCCTTTGGATTTTGATTTCAGATTGAAGGATTTCAGCTTCTTGCCTTCAAGGTAATACACAGTTTTGTCTTTGACAATCTGGTAAACCACATCGTAAGGGAAAGAACCTACTTCTGATGAGTGTTTGCCAAAAATGTTAGCTTTGAATAAGAGGGTTTTTCTGTCTTTATCAGAACTCGATTTTACATAATAGTATGAGGTGTCGTCAATGGCGTAGACCGAAATAATTGTCTCAGTATCAGATAAAATCGAATACATCCTTTTATCAATCTGATACCAGTCAATCTGAGAGAAAGTCAAAGGCTTTCTGCTTTTCGATTCAGCTTTGGTTTTTAGTTTTGCATTGCTTTTGTCATTTGATAGAGAATCTTCTGTTGCAGCTGAGCCAGAGCCGGTCAGGATTTCTTTCCAGTTGTCCTTATCCAATTCAAATTCGTCACGCGGTATCAGGTCAAGCCTGTAGATTCTTCTGCTGCCACCAACGTTTTTACTGATCAGAATTGATTTCTGGTCAGGCATCCAGACGATTCCATACAGCCAGGAGTCGTCATTCAGTAGCTTGGTCCGGGTTTTGGTATTGAAGTCGTAGAGGTAAAGTTCGCGGACGTAGATATCATCTCTGGTGGCAGCAAAAACTGCCATTGTGCCGTCCGGACTCACTACAAAACCGGTGGAAACGACTTTGTCTGTAACGGCGGGACGGATGTTGTTAAAGGTTGTATCTGCCACAGCGATTCTGCCGCTGCCTGAGGAATCCGTATATTCAATTGACCATTTATGATTGGAGGAACGATAGAATCTGTCCACGCTGAATAGATTGCTGCCATACCAGTTAATCTTTTCAACAGTCATTATGGAATCAACTTTGGTTTTGTAAAGATTGACCATACCGTTTTCATACTGGCTGAAAACAACTGTCCTGTTGTCATTCAGGAAGGCGAGGTCATCAATACCGGCGTGATTGAACGTAACTTGTTTGACTTCGCCGCCTTTCCGGGGTATCACAAACAGGTCATATTTATAGCTGAAAGCTACAAGTAGTTCGTCATCACTCACTGCAAAAGAATCATAAGTGTCAGCCGGATTATCAGTCCGGTTGAGTTCAGACCAGTTGTCTTCCTCAATAAGAATCGGCAGCTTATAGATTCTGTTGTCACCGATTTCGTCAGGGTCGTAACACCAGATTGCATCAAACAGTTCAAACACAATTCTCTCATTCTGGCGTGCAATTGAGATGTCACGCACAGACCAGATGTCAAAGTCAGTCAGCTTTTCAGGTCGGGTGAAATCACCTGCAGGAGCTTTGAATAATTGAAAGATGGCACCGTCCGAAGCAACAAAAAAGATGTTGTCCGAAACGTGCGAATAGCGAGGGTATCTTTCTGTAAAATCAGTTTCAGTAAGCCTCGAATAGACTTTAGAATCTATGTCATACAGCCAGAGGTCACCATTTTTACTGCCGGTGTATGCTTCGCGATAGGGATCGCCATAACGATTAAAGATAATTTTGTTATTTTCTGGAGAGAGAGCTGAGAAATAATCTCCTACTTCTGCAATCAGGATCGGTCTGTTGCCATTCAAGGGGACCTTGTATAGAGAAGTTCCCCAGTTCAGATTATTTTTGCTGCACAGCAGGTGTTGTCCATCCGCAAACCAGTCATTGACAGACAGGGTCTCTTTGATTAGAGGTGTGGCAGCACCACCTGTGGCAGGCATCATGTAAATCCAGGTCTGTCCTTCCCGGTTGGCAGAAAAAGATATGGTACTGCCATCCACAGACCAGACAGGACCAGACTCATTGGCAGAAGTTGAAGTCAGACGTTTAGCAGTTCCTCCGATAAAAGGGACCAGCCAGAGGTCTCCATTATAAACAAAGCAGACTTTAGTTCCATCTGGTGAGATGGCAGGGTCAGATGCAAAGTGCGGCTCAAATGCATTCAAACTGCATAACGCAGTTAGGATAAGAATTCCCAGAACATATTTGATTTTCATTTTATTCCAGTATGTATTTATATTTCTTCCACAAACTCGGCGCTGA
>JAWOHU010000071.1:0-5048 GCA_046485025.1 Cloacimonadaceae bacterium (SeqCode)
GCTTAACATTACCCTCACTGACGGGCTTATTTTGCCGCTTTACGTAGATAATTGTTTTTTATCCTGACGGGCTTATTGGTTTTGTCATTCTGAAATAAATCAGACAATGACAGGTTTTTTCTTGACAAATGGTCTGGAAAATGAAATATATAATATAGGGTATGATATTATGAATCAAGATAATAAAGATAAAGGGGTCTGTATTATGAAAAGGCTTATTCTGATATGTTTAATTTCGATTACCAGTACAATTTTATTTACTCAGGTTCCGGACTGGCTTTGGGCGACCAGGGCAAGTGGAGTTTCTGGTAGTAGTCAATCTGTCACAGTAGACAATCTGGGAAACCACTATATAATCGGTTACTATGGTGTGGCTGCATCATTTGGCAATACAACCTTAACGTGTAACGGCATCAAGGATGTGTTTATTGCCAAGCTGGATTGCGATGGAAACTGGCTTTGGGCAGTCAATGCCGGAGGCATATTAGAGGATTTTGGTAGTGATATTGTAGTTGATAATTTTGGAAATGTTTACGTAACTGGATGTTTTAAAGATATTGCAACTTTTGGCACGACTCAACTTACCAGCATAGGTTATACTAACATTTTTATCGCAAAACTTGATCCTGAAGGTAACTGGCTTTGGGCTTTACAAAGTGAAGGAACGTATCCTGATTACATGATTATCAGACCCAAGTTGGCTATTGATAGCACTAACCACTTATACTTATCCCACTATTTCAATGGGGTAATCAGTTTCGGTAATTTAACTCCTCTCACCAGTATTAGCACTAGTAGCATTTTTATTGCAAAACTGGATGCTGATGGAAATTGGCTTTGGGCAATTCAACCTTCCGGAACAGGCGGTAGCGGCAGTACAGATATCGTAGTCGATGGTTCTGACAATATCTTTCTGACGGGAGGATTTAACGGAACGGTTATATTCGGCGCTAATCAACTTACTAGTATCGGAAACTCCGATGTTCTGATTGCTAAGCTGGATAGTAATGGGAATTGGCTTTGGGCATTGCGGGCAGGTGGTTCTTCCAGGTCTATCTATTGTACTAGCATTGCATTAGATAACTTGGGGAATATTTGTTTATCTGGAGATTTCTCAGACACTGCCAGTTTTGGAGACTTCACTTTAACAAGCAGTGGGTGGATAAATGAAAATATCTTTGTCGTAAAGCTTGACAACAGCGGGAATATCTTGTGGGCAAAAAGTTCAGAAGGGGTGGGACCTAATCATGAATTCGGAGCAGTGATAGATAACGAAGGATACATTTATATTACTGGTTCATTCAACCATACCGTAATTATGGGTTTTTCTCAACTCACAAGTTTGGGCAACAACGACCTTTACATTGCCAAACTTGATAGCAACGGCAATTGGCTTTGGGCAGAAAGAGCAGGTGGAAATGGATATGAGCTTGCTTATGGAATTACATTTGATAGTTTAGGTAACATCAGCATCACTGGTGAGTATGGATCAACATCCGGTTTAGGTCCTGATTCTCTGGTTGTTAATGGAACCGGTAGTATATTCGTGGCAAAGCTGGCTACAGGAGTAGTGGGAATTGAAGATGAAGTTTTGCCTTCCTCAAGTGGATTATCTGTTCTATCCAATGCTTATCCTAACCCCTTCCGTAAAGGTGAAACGGCACAAATCAAGGTAGAAATTCCAGAACGTGTAAACGGAACACTATCTTTGTATAACCTGAAAGGACAATGCATAAATACTTATTTCTTGAGATCAGGGTCTCATCAAATCAGTTTTGACAGCAGGAATCTGGCAACTGGAATCTATATTTATCAATTGCATACTCCCTCAGGCGTCATCTCAAAAAAGCTGGTTTTATTCTAATCTTTTTTGCAGGTTTTACGTTATCGCATAGTATATTGTTAGAGAAAAAATGCTTGACGGGAAAACCCTGTTTTCAGATATGAGCAAAGAGGTGTTCAGAGGATTAGGGATTATATCCACAGCTTTTTATATTTTTCATAAATACATAACTGAAAAGGAGATAACCTTAAAATGAAATGGAAACATGGCATTATTATTGCCCTAAGTCTGATTATGACGATACCGGCTTTTGCTGTTCCCCTGGTCGTGGGAGAAAATGGCAAGAGTCCTTTTGTAGATGTAGTTAAAAGCGTGCGGGAAGCCGTGGTGCAAATCAAAGTGGAAGCCAAGATTGCCGTTTCCCAGATGCAGAATCCCTTTGGCGACGACCCTTTCTTCAAGTATTTCTTCAATCCGCCCCAACAGACAGAACGTCCCTACACCTCTATGGGCAGCGGCTTTATCTATGAATTCAATAAAGCTACTGGTGAAGCGCTGATTATGACCAATAACCACGTGGTGGAAAAAGGGAAGGACGGCACGATAACAGTAACTCTTGCTGATAAAGTAACTTACACAGCCACCATTGTCGGCAACGATCCCAATACCGATATTGCTGTGATCAAGATCAAGCCCAGTAAAGATGAAAAACTCACCATCGCCAAACTGGGCGACAGCAGTAATCTGGATATCGGGGACTGGGCAATCGCCATCGGCAATCCCTTTGGTGATGCGGGTCTGGACCGAACTGTCACAGTCGGTGTGATTTCAGCCATCGGCAGAGCCAATCTGAACTTTGGAGCCGGCAGCCCGCAGTATCAGGATTACATTCAAACCGACGCAGCCATCAATCCGGGCAACAGCGGCGGCCCGCTCATCAATATCAAAGGTGAAGTCATAGGAGTCAATGCAGCCATCACCAGCACCAGCGGAGGCAACATCGGCATCGGTTTTGCCATTCCCATCAACCTGGCAAAAAGAGTGGTGGATGACCTCATTACATCAGGAAAAGTAGTGCGCGCCTATATGGGCATCACGCCTCAGGAAATCACCAGTGATATGATGGAAACGCTGAACCTGAAAGAGGTTGCCGGCGTTCTGGTGACCAAGGTGGAAAAAGACAGTCCGGCTGAAAAAGCAGGTGTGGAAAAGGGTGACGTCATTTTGGAATTCAATAATGAGCGTGTCCCCAATGTATCCAAATTCCGCATTTCCGTTGCCACCGCCAAGATTGGAGTGGATATACCTGTCAAAATTATCAGAGACAACAAGGAAAGAATTTTCAAAGTCAAGCTTGACCCCTTCCCTGAAGATGCAGTGGCAGCCGGCAAAGAAGCTGATACAAAAAGCACTATGGCCAGCGGAATCACTGTGGAAGCCAATGACAGCCAGTTTGCCAAGAGAATGAATATCAATAGTGACAAGGGCGTGGTCATCAGCAAAATTGACAGTGGCAGCCCTGCTGCCAAAAGCGATTTGAGCGTGGGTGACATCATTCTGGAAATTGAAAAGAAGGAAATCAATACTCCGGCTGATTTCTATACAGAACTCAATGCCGCCAAAGATAAACTGGATAAATCAGATGGCAAGAGACTGCTGCTCTATATTCAGGACAGAAACAAAGCATATAAATTCGTAGTGCTCAGTTTCGAATAGAATTACAACCTGATTATGAATAAAAAAGCCGGCTCGTAAGCAGCCGGCTTTTTTTGTGTATTTGCTTATTTGCGTTTCCAGACTGTAACATGCAAAATATTGGTATCAAGATTGCGTTTATCTCTGTTCAGATAAAAAGGCAGGTCAGCATTGATGTCAATTGGTTGGAACTGCTCTTTGAGAATATCTTTGATACCTTCCTGGGTGGTATAGGGCTCGCCGTCTTTGCGGAAACCGCCGATCCAGAGATTTTTATCCAACTCTGAAGACAGCCAGTCATAGCTGTCTGCAATGACCAGAATGCCCTCAGGATTGAGTCTGGCGTGAATATTCAAAAGAAAACGGGCGGGGTGGTAAGTGTGAGTAAGGATGTTTTCTGCTAAAATCAGGTCGTAACCAGTGAATTTTGGATTCAGATTGCTGGCGTCAGCCTGCCAGAATTCCACTTTATCAGCAGAGTTTTCCAGTCCGAAAGCAGCAAGTTTTTGTTCCTTAAACGCAGTGATTTCAGCTTCTTCATTGGCAACATAGAGGATTCTGCCATGCTCTTTCATATGAGTGGCAACTTTGATGTGACGCGCCGTAAAATCGACACCCACTACTTTTGAGTATAACTTTGTAAGTTCAAATGCAGTTCTTCCTGTCTTGCAGCATATGACCAGGGCTGATTTACTTAGTTCAGTTTTTATAACTGATTCTATGATATCAGTAATTCTCTTATAATATGTCTGTGGAGGAGTAAACCCAGGATTCCATTGCGCCTCGCACCAGTTTACCACATCAGAATCCCTCTCGTAATGCTCAGAATGAATCGTAATGGGCGCTTCAGTTTCTATGTAACGGAATCCGGCGTGCTGATAGAAGTGTCTGCGGAAGGCATATCGACTGTCCCGGATAGCTTCATTGCCTGTACTGATCCAGCTTCCGCCTTTAATCAGATTGTGCTTGCCGTCAAAGGTGGGCGTGCTGAAATCATCGTAATGGGGATGCACCTCAAACCCCGGAAAACCGTAAATCGGAGTCTCTGTCCAGTGCCAGACATTACCGATTACATCAAAAAAATCGCCTTGGGCAAATTTATTAACGGGACAGGAAGATGCACAATATTCCAGATTGATGTTGCCTGGCGCCTTATCCCAATAGGGCTGGTCGGTCTTAATAACCTGGTCTCTGAGACAATACCATTCTTCTTCTGTAGGCAGACGCAAGGTTTTACCAGTCTTGTGGGACAGCCAGTTGGTGAAAGCTTTGGCTTCCAGATAATTCACTTCCACAGGCCAATCCCAGGGCATGGGAATCAAGCTTGCCATAGTTCTGAGCAGATAATTTTCAGCATTATCCTTTCGCCAAAACAGAGGCATTCCCAGTTTGCGATACTGATTCCAGTTCCAGCCTTCTTCAGTCCACCATTTTTCCTGTTCGTAACCTTCGTCTTTCACGAAAGACAGGTATTCCTGATTGGAAACCAGATATTTGCCTGCCTTAAAATCTATCACTTCAGCTTCATAAGTTCCATATTCATTATCCCAGCCATACAGTGGATTGTCTT
>JAWOHU010000175.1:0-3477 GCA_046485025.1 Cloacimonadaceae bacterium (SeqCode)
TCAACCTCAATGCCATTCTGCGTGAAGCTTTGAACTATTTTCCCGAGGATGCAGCCCTGCTTAACTGGCTGGGCTACAACTATATCCAGAAAGAATACAACCTGGCTGAAGCGGAAGTCATGATTCTCAGAGCTTTGCAGCTTTCGCCCCAAAATCCCTTTTTCCTGGACAGCATCGCCTGGCTGCACTTCCTCAAAAAGGATTATCAGAAAGCGCTTGAACTGATGCAGATTCCCGCCGAAATGCAGGATATGCCTTCCGAAATTGCCTATCACCTGGCCCGCATCCATATTGCTCTGAAAAACTATGAGGACGCCATTCCCTATCTGAATCGCGCCATCGAAGCCAATGACGACCCCGAATATGTGAAACAGGCTCAGGACGCGCTCAGACAATACTACAAGCAGTAATCTCCATTGGAGTTCAAAGCCAAAGAATTCTGTCAATGGTCGGCAGGTTTAGGGCTTTGGACTTCAATATTTTTTGCACAAAGGTTTGAAGTTTCTTTTGAAGTCCAAACGCTTTAATGATGATGATTAATTGATAGAGACGCTGCGTTTGAACTCCAAACAAGTTCAAAGCTTTTCCGGAGTTCAAAATTCCCTGCGTAACCTATCAAGGGTATTCAATCTTATGGGGAATTTCGGACTTCGTAAAAGGTAAAGTAACGTGATTAATCCCCGAAGTCCGAATTGCCCTGCAGGATATTTTACCTCTTTGAGTTGGCAAAGGGCAATTTGAACTCCGGGATAATTATCTCGCCTTACCACTATTCCACTGTACCACTATTCTACTTTTCCACATTTTTCCCCTCCACCCAAGAAGCATTACGCTATCAATACGGAATCATTACGGGTTTAATCCGTAATGATAGCGTATTGACTCCGTATTGGTAGTAAGGGAAAAGGATAGGTGAGCTTATGGAAGAGCCGGATTATTTGATTTGACAATGATGAATGGATTGTAATAGTTGCCTTGAGTGATTTTGTGGGAGGATTTGCCATGAGAAGAATGAGGTTTGCCATAGTTCTGCTGCTTGCTTTGCTCTGTCTGGGGCTGGAAGCGAAAGATGCTTTGTATAAAAAACTTTACAGCAAAGCGCAGGACAATCTGAAAAACATGCCGACCGAAATCCGCAAGGACTATACCAAACTGCTCAAAAAGCACAAAGACAGGGTGATGGCATTTCTTTTGGCCTATGAAGAAAGCGGCAGGCTCGCTGCAGTCAGTCCTGCCGTTGTGGAGAATCATTGGCGTTCCGTCAAAGAACTGATGCAGGAACAGGGCATCAAAACAGCGGATGAATTCTTTCTTTCCTACGTGGCAAAAATCACTGTAAGCGACGAAGCGATATCGGATTACCGCCGTCAATTCGAAGGCTATAATATCTATGATTCGCAATATATGTTCAAGGGTCTGAACCTCAAAACCATACGCAAAAGGGAACAGGATCCCATCGAGCTTTACCGCAAAATGTGTCTTATCAGCACAGAACTGCTCGCCTATCAGCCCACTTCGGGACGTGACCTGTCGCCGATGGACATTGCAGCAAAATCGCTGTCCGGCAGATGCGAGGAATCGCAAATCCTGTTTGTGGCGCTGTGCAGGACAGTTGGAATCCCTGCCCGCCCTGCCAGCACGCCCTGGTGGGCGCATCAGGATGACAATCACGCCTGGGCAGAGGTTTTTCTGAATGGGCAATGGTATTACAGCGGCGACTCAGATGGCGGCTACTGGGTCAATCAGACCTGGTTTTCCGCTCTCACAGGCAAGATGGTTCTGATCACTGCGGGCGGAACTTTACCTGCTGAAGATGATGAAGTCCTGGCGCAGGATAAGTTTGGCGCTGTCATCAACAGCATTAAATACTATGCCGGTGACAAGGTGCGCAAAATCAATGTCAACATCGTTGACAGATATGGCAAACCCTTAGCAGGAGCGGTCTTGGGCATTGATGTCTACAATTATTACACCCTTAGACCGCAAGCCTTCACCAAAACTGACGAAGAGGGCAAAAAGACCTTCACGGCAGGGCAGGGAGCCTTTTACATCATGGCTTTTAAGGACAGTCTGGCGGCTCTGCAGTTTGTGCCGTCCTCCGACCAGATGGAACTAAGTTTACAGATAACTTTGAACAAGAGCTATCTGACTGAGCAGTATGGCATTATGCACTATCCGCGGGTTAAACCTGAGTTCAAGGATGCGCCGCAGGAGTGGAAGGATGATGTTGCCGCCGCCAAAGCCAGACGCCAGCAGCAGCTTGACTATATGACGGAACTGACTTCTGCAGAATCTTTTAAAAGCCTGGCGGAGATGGAGAATATGCAATTCCTGGCACATCTGAGAAGCCTGCTGGCAGAGCAAAAAGACTATCCGGAAAGGCATCTGGTCAACATCAAAACCTTTCTGAACGCCAATCCGGACTTCAATCTTGAGGACAGTCTGTTTTTCCAGGTGCTGCAGAAAACACGCCTCAATCCTGACTACTTTATGGACTTTGCCCAGATGCGCAATCAGGCTCTGCGCAAGGTCGTGCATACAGATTCCGAGCCTTTTCAGAAATGGCTTTCCGTGCTGCTTGCTAATGATGAGAAGGACCTCTGGCAGGCTGATAGCTGGCTCTACTACAGGATGTATAAGTGGTTTGACGACATCTTTGAGAAAGTGAAATTCCTGCCGGATGAGGCATTGCTCAATCTGTTTGACCCCACGGTCTTTTATGAAAACCTGCCTTGGATGTCTTTCTACTGCTGCGAAAGCGAAGTTCTGCAGGGTCTTTATCCTGACCGGATGAAACTGAAAACGCCGGCAGATCCTGCTCCCCAGCAGGTGGCTCAGTATGTTGCCGAGAGACATGACATCAATCCTGAAAAAGCTCTGACAGGACTGATTCCTCTGGATATTGCGCTCTACCAGAAAGATCTCACTTCCTATCAGTATAAAATCCTCGCCTGTGCCTACTTTCGCGCCAACCGCATACCTGCTAATTATACCAGGATTCCGAATGTCATAGCTGTCTATGTCAACGGCGGCTGGCATTACTTTGACCTCAGTAAAAATGACTTTTATGAGATGGAGAAAGGCGGTGCTGAAGAGACCCGGCAGGTGGTCTTCAAACTCAGTGACAGTCAAGGACAGCCGGTGCACCTCAAGCCTGAACAGATTCATATCTGCTTCCTCAAAGACGGGCAGTTTTACGCTGCCAACGAGCAGACTGAATACAAGGGCAGCGGCTTGTTTGAAGCCAAAGTTCCAGCCCAGGGTGTGTTTTATGCGCAAATCGGTTACCGCAGCGGTGACAGTCTGACGGTCTATTATCTCAAACCGCTTTCTGCAGACGGAGTCCCGGTGAACAGAATTGACCTGACTCTGGAGCATTATGCTCAAAAATGGCTGGCAGCAGAAGATATTTACAGTTTCATCATAACTGAACTGGAAGCGCGGAGTCGCTCTCTTGCTGTGCTGGGAGACTACAGC
>JAWOHU010000070.1:0-4144 GCA_046485025.1 Cloacimonadaceae bacterium (SeqCode)
CGATCTGATCGACGAGGCCTGTGCTCAACTCAGGATGGAGATTGATTCGCTGCCTGTGGAACTGGACGAGGTGCAGCGCAAACTGCGTCAGCTGGAAATCGAGAAACTCTCTCTGGAAAAGGAAAAAGACGAGCTTTCCAAACAGCGTCTGGATAAAATCAGGCAGGAAATTTCCGAACTTTCAGAAACCGGAACTACGCTCAGAGCGCGCTGGGAAAACGAAAAAGCCATGCTGCAAGACATCCGCACTTTGAAAGAAGAACTCGATAATCTCAAAGCTGAAGCGGAAAAATCAGAGCGCGCCGGTGATTATGAAAAGGTGGCAAAACTGCGCTATGGCACTCTGGTCGAGAAAGAAAAGCAGCTCGAAACTCTCAAAGCCAGGCTGAAAGAAGTTCCCAACACAGAGCAACTTCTCAAAGAACAGGTGGATGAAGAAATGATTGCCGAGGTGGTCTCCAAATGGACCAAAATCTCTGTCAGCAAGCTGATTCAGAGCGAACTGCAGAAACTCATCAAACTGGAAGAGATTTTGGGACAGAGAGTTATCGGTCAGGAAGAAGGCATTGCCGCCGTGTCCAATGCCATACGCCGCTCCAGAAGCGGATTGAGCGACACTAATCGTCCCATCGGTTCATTTATGTTTCTGGGTCCTACGGGAGTGGGTAAAACCGAGTTAGCCAAGACTTTGGCAGCTTTTTTGTTCGATACAGAGAAGGCTCTGGTCAGGATCGACATGTCCGAATTCATGGAAAAGCACTCTGTGGCAAGGCTGATTGGAGCTCCTCCTGGTTACGTGGGTTATGAGGAAGGCGGCTATTTAACTGAAGCAGTCAGACGCAGACCCTATTGTGTGATTTTGTTTGATGAAGTCGAAAAGGCGCATCAGGACGTGTTTAATGTACTTTTACAAATTCTGGATGAGGGCAGACTTACAGACGGCAAGGGCAGAACCGTGGACTTCAGAAATGCAGTCATTATTCTGACCAGCAATATCGGCTCCCAGCTCATCTTTGAAGCGGAAGACACTGATCCCGAGACCCTGCGTCCGCAGTTGATGCAAATCCTGCAGCAGCACTTCCGTCCGGAATTTCTCAACCGTTTGGATGATATCATCATCTTCCACAGGTTGAATCAGAGCCACATGCACGAGATTGTGAAACTGCAGCTTGATATCCTCAAAGCCAGGCTGGCAGAGAAAAATATCAATGTTCAGTTTACTGAAGATTTGGTCGATTGGCTGACTGTCAGTGGCTATGATGCCCAGTTTGGCGCCAGGCCGCTGAAAAGACTGATACAGAAAGAGCTGGAAAATCAGATTGCGTTGGCTCTGCTGTCAGGGGAAGTTGATTCCGGGCTGCCGCTGACCATCACAGAAAAAGGCGGTAAGGTTGTATTTTCCAATTTGTAAATTATATTATATAAGTAGCAGTTCTAGAGGTGTGTTCAAATTGACTATTGACAGAAAAGTAGCCTGTTCAGAAATTTGGATTTGACTGGAATTAATTACCTAATTCAGTGACATAGAGTGAAGATAAGATATTGATTTAGTAAGAGATATCCTTTCGCTAAAGAAGTGAAGGAGATACATTAAACGCAGCTCTGATATTTTAATCAGAGCCTAACTTCGGAATCAGGCAGCACACAATCTAAGATACAGGGTTTTAGTGCACATCGAGTTAAACAACTAACTAATACTATCACAAGGTAAAAAGGAGAACAGGTTATGAATAAATCTGTAATAACCACAATAATTTTCAGTGTAATCATGCTGCTGACGCTGCCATTGTCAGCCTTTGTATATGACTACACTTTCATTCAGACCACCGGCACCTACACAGAAATCACCGGCGGCGTTTCATTGGGCACAGAAACAACCGATGACCAGAGGTTCCTGGACCCTGCCTTTCCGGCGGGCGGATTTGATTACACGGGACCCGGATTACCCATAGGGTTCAACTTTTCGTTTAATGATAACCCTTTTGACGTTATCGGCATAAATGCCAACGGCTGGATTTCCTTTGGACAATCAGCTCTGGGTGCAACTGCCGTTAACATGAACTCCACCAGTGGATACTCACCCCTGAGTAGTACTGTTGCCATCACACCTGCTCAGCTTGGCAACCGCGTCACCGGTTTTGCACGCGACATCCAGGCCCAGGTGAGCGCTTCCATCAGGATGGAAACCATCGGAACCGCTCCCAACCGCATTTGCGTCATCCAGTGGAAAAATTACAAAAGATACGGAACCACGGGAACAGGCGATTTCATCAACTATCAGATTCAATTGCAAGAAACCACCAATAAGGTTTCCCTGCACTATGGCTCATTCACAATCGGCGCTACAGCTTCCACGATTTATCCTCAGGTTGGTCTGAGAGGTCCTGAAATCTCAGATTTCTTCAACCGCACCACTGATACTGACTGGACTGCCACAACTTCCGGAACTTCTTTTGCTGCCACCTGTGCTTTTTCTACTACCTGCCTGCCGGTTAATGGCCTTGTCTTTGAATTTGTTCCACCTGCAACCGTTCCCAATGACCTGCAGGCTCTTTCTATAAGCGGTCCTACCGGTCCGGCTGTCGGCACTGCTGCTGATTACACCATCACCATCAGAAATCGCGGAACCGCCGCTCAGTCCACCTATACAATACAGCTTATGAGCGGAACCACTGTGCTGGCTTCTGTTCCCGGTCCTGGCATTCAGCCTGAAGAAGTGATTCCTGTCGTGGTCAGTCACACTTTCACACAGCAGGGTCCCATCACAATTTTCGGCAGAATTAACTTTGCCGCTGATGAAAACCTGCTGAATAACGATACCAATACTCTGGACCTCGTAGTTCAGGCTTCCGGCACTATGCTTGTGGAAATCGGCAACGGAACTGCCAACCAGCGTCAGCCCTTTGGTATCTTCTATGATTACGAACGTGACGCTGCTCTCTATACTGCTGCAGAAATCGGCGCTTTTGGCGCTATCACTGCAGTCAAATGGTATGTCGGTGCTGCCAACCCTTATGTGGTGCCCTACAAAATTTACCTGAAGACCACTACTGATACAGCTCTGGGTGCCAATCCCTGGGCAACAATGATTACTGATGCCACCCTGATGTTAGATGCTACCTATTCCTTCAGCCAGACTGGTTGGGTGACTTTCAACTTCACAACTCCTTTTGTCTACACCAGCGGCAATCTGTTAGTGTTGGTAGAAACCAATGTCGGCGACTGGCAGTCCAGCTATGCCACATTCCGTTACCATACTGCTCCTGCCGGACATCATGAATACTGGTATCAGGATGGTTCGATTCCCACAGGCAACGGAAATCTTAATACCAACAGACCTGATATCGGACTGTTTTTAGTCACTGCCGGGATGGGACACCTTGCCGGTACAGTTACTGCCGGTGCCACTCCTCTGGAAGGCGCTACCATCACTGTGGAAACAACCACTTACAATGCAACTTCTTCAGCTACAGGCACCTACAATATCCAATACATCCCGCAGGGCAATTACACTGTCACCTGCAGCAAGATTGGATACGTGACTCAGACCCTGCCTGTAACTATTGTGGAAAACCAGACTGCCACTCTGAACTTCAATATGGCACCGTCACCCACAGTCAATGTGACCGGAACAGTTGTCGGCAGCGATGCTCCGACTGTTGGTCTGGCTGATGCCAATGTGGTGCTGACCGGTATTATGGATTACAATGCCACCACCAACGCACAGGGTGTGTTCACCATCACCGGTGTGTTGGGCAGTGAAACATATTCCTATACAATTTCCAAAGCCGGCTATTCACCTGCCACCGGAACCATCAACGTGGGCGCTGTGGATTACAGCATGGGCACTGTCACTCTGAATGAAGTGGCTTACCCCGCCACCGGCGTGCAAGCTGTGGAAGCTGCTCCCAATGTTAATCTGACCTGGACAGCACCCAATCCCAATGTGCAGGACTTTGAAGACAGCTTCGAAACCTACGCTGACTTCGCAATTGATTTCCCGCCCTGGGCAAACTTAGACGTCGACCAGTCTGCCACTTATGGCTACAATGGTTTTGACTTCCCCGGCGAATATGGCGTTATGGCATACATGGTCTTCAATCCTCTGACCACTACTCCTAATTCCACGACCCAGATGGGAACT
>JAWOHU010000211.1:0-5604 GCA_046485025.1 Cloacimonadaceae bacterium (SeqCode)
GCAGTAGTGAAATCCTGCAGCTGATAGCCCAGGTTCCTGACCACAGAAACCGCTTTCAGAAAGACTTCCGGTATGATCACACTGGAGCCGAAATTGAGAAAAACCCCTCCCTCATTGAGTGCTGTCAGGTTATGACAGAAAATCCTGAAGTCCCTGAGGCTGGTCTCCCCTATGGCTGCGCCGTCGGCTGAAGCATGCTGATGAATAATATCAGTGCCGATGGCAACGTGCACCGTGACAGGTATTCCTTTGTCATAAGCGCAAGCCAGCAGCGAGTTTCCTTTGTAAGGAGAGTTTTCCGAAAGAGCTTTGCCAATGGCTTCACCCAGACCCAGAGCTTGCTTCTGAGCTTCTTTGATGATAGAATTTATGCCGTCTGCTGTATCTGACGCCATTCCGAAAGAACCTTCCTGCAGAGCGCTTTGCACGTCTTCTGAGGTCTGTCCAAACATGGCAATCTCATAATCGTGAATAACAACGGAGCCGTTGACGGCAATTCCTTTGATTGCGCCACGCTTGATTAAATCATTGATCAGAGGCGTCAGACCACATTTTATGACGTGTCCGCCCAGCCCCAGATAAATTGGTTTACCTTTTTCAAATGCTGCTTTACAAAGTGACAGCAGCTCTTTCATATCTTTGGCTTTCAGGATATCGGGAACCTGTGCCCAGAATTTTGCCAGTCCCGGTGTTCCGGCTTTGGCAAAGAACGAGCTGCTGACCTTGCTCAATCTGTCCTGAGCCTTGTATCTTTTCAGTTTGCCAAGCTCGATTTCCTGATAACGGCTCATCACTTAACCCAGAGCTTTGGAAGTTTTGAAGTACCGTTCTTTTTCGCTGAAAATGCAGCCGCAATAGGACTGGCGATACATTTTTTCCTCTTTGGAAAGTTCAATTCCCTGCTGCCAGAGATCGCGCCAGTCCTGATAATAAAAATCAATTCCAAAACTCTGCGCCAGCTTTTCTCCGACTGCTTTGATATCTTTGTGCCTTTGATATTTGCTGTAGAGCAGAGTTGTTGTAAAAGCATCAAAACCCTTTCCCATAGCGATTTGAGCAGCACGCTCAAGTCGCAATTCATAACAGCTCTGACAGCGTTCCGTGTTTCTGGAGATTGTGACACTAAGATACATTTCCAGATCGTATTCATCCTGCCAGATGACGGGCAGATTTGTTTTTTCAGCATAGTCTTTCAGAGCGTCGCGGCGTCTGATGTATTCCATGTAGGGATGGATGTTTGGATTATACCACAAAGCGGTTACATCCCACTCTTGCCTGAGCTGCTGCAAAGGCGCAATCAGACAGGGCGCGCAGCAGGTGTGTACGAGTAATTTCTTCTTATCTGACATGATGTTGCATCTCCTGAGGTAATTCTATTGACATTTCCACAACTCCGGCAACCTCTCCGTTCTTGAACCAGGGCTGCTGGTGTATTAGTTTGTGGATGCCATTTTTTTTAATTGTATAAGTATTGGCTGTTCCTGTAGCTATCATAGCTTGGATTTTTGCCCAGGACTCAGGTTTGTGGCAATCCTGCAGACTGTGTCCAATCAGCTTGGCGCCGCCTTCATCCGCAAATGTAGCACAGGCTTTTTCATTCATATCAATGACGATTCCCTGCCTGTCACAAACTGTGATGGCAGCAGGAAATTCCTTGATCCAATCCATTTCATTATTCCTTTATTTTAACACAGAGACACAGAGCGAAAAGAGAGTCACTTTTTCCGGAGTTCGAATTTGCCTGGTAATACTATCAATAACATCTTTCTTGGTTGGCAAATTAGGACTTCGTGGTACATGCCGAATTTTACGAAGTCCGTTTCTGCCTTGAGTTTTGAGACCACATAAAAATCCGTTGGCAGAAATGAACTCCGAAAATCCAAAAATGATTTCCACTATTTCACTTTTCCACTTTTTCACTATATTTGTTTTTCGTGTTCCCTAAAACTCTTTGAGTAGAGCGTTAGCAACTATCCCGCGCTGGATTTGATTGGTGCCTTCATAAATCTGCAGGATTTTGGCATCGCGCATCATTTTTTCCACAGGGTATTCTTTCATATAGCCATATCCGCCGCAAATCTGCACTGCATCAGTCGTGACCTTCATCGCGACGTCGGAAGCGAAATATTTGCACATGGCACTTTCCTTGCCAAAACTGCGAGCGCCGGCGTCAATCATTTTGGCAGTCTGCATGACCAAAGCCCTGGCAGCTTCAATTTGAGTCGCCATATCAGCCAGCATAAATTGTATCGCCTGAAAAGAGGAAATCGGCTTGCCGAATTGGATGCGCTGATTGGCATATCTGGCAGCATATTCAAACGCGCCGCGTGCCACGCCGACAGCCTGTGCGCCTACCATGGGACGTGATTTGTCAAATACTTTCATAGCTGTGATAAATCCTGTGCCTTCACGTCCTATGATGTTTTCAGCAGGAATTTCACAATCTTCAAAAACCAGTTCACGTGTGCAGTTTGCCCTGATGCCCATCTTGTTTTCTTTTTTGCCGAAGCTGAATCCGGGAGTGCCTTTTTCCACTATGAAACAGGAGCAGCCGCGCGGACCTTTGTTTTTATCGGTCATGGCAAAAATGGTATAAATCTCAGCTTCTCCGCCATTGGAAATCCATTGTTTGGTGCCGTTCAGAATGTATTTGTCACCTTCTTTGCGGGCAGTGGTTTCAATACCGCCGGCATCGCTTCCGGCATTGGCTTCCGTCAGACCGAAAGCCGCCAGTTTTTCCCCTGCTGCAATCACAGGCAGATATTTCTGTTTCTGCTCTTCACTGCCGGCTATGGAAATGGGATACATGCCCAGTCCCGTCACGCCAAAAGCCAGAGAAATGCCCATATCTACGGCGCAGAGCTCTTCTGTGACGATAGCCAGGTCCATAACTTTGCCGCTGATGCCGCCATATTCTTCAGGTATCAGAACCGCAAAAAGGTCGCTCTGGCGCATAACTTCCACGATATCCCACGGGAAAATGCCCTCTTCATCATATTTTTCACGCAGAGGTTCCATCTTTTCCACGGCAATCCTGCGCGCAATGTCTCTCATTTCTTTCTGTTCATCTGTCAGGAAATAATCCATAAGGCAAACTCCTTGTTTACTTTGTATGCAAAATATTTCAGAATAATCATAATCATATAGTTTTGATTTCTGTCAATTAAAAAAAACCTCCCTTGCACATAAATCCATCATAATTGCAGGTCGTATTTTAGTCATAATCCAGTCGGGATCCAGTCGGATTAAACCCGACTGGATATCAACAGGAATATGATAGATTTTCGATGTTTATGTATGGAAGAAAGTGGGATATTCAAAGGAAAAATGCGTTTGGAAAGATGCCTTTGACCTATCTGATAAACACTCTACAGATGCTCTGCGAATCTGTTTTGCATTCTGTGTCTCTGTGCGAAGAATCTTCTTGGTATGTGGAAAACACGAAGTCCGAATTTGCCCTTTACAATTCATACTATTTGTAGTTCTAAGAGGCAAATTTGAACTCCGGATTTTACATACTTGAACTCAGGATTATAAACAAAGGAGTTTTACTTGGCAATCCTGGTATACATCACCCCGCCGGCAGCAGAGCCAAAGCAGCCGAGCGCATTGTGCACTCCTCCATAATAGTAGCCTTCCGGCATGTATTTATACTTGAAATAATTATCGTCCATGATGTAGGCTGTGACCTGATACCTGCCATAAAAGACAAAGGCCTGCCTGTAATCGGTCAGAGACACATACCAGTTGCCGTCTGCGTGCAGCTTTGAGATGAATCTGGACATTATATTAATGCGGCGGATGGATTCTCCGGTAACCTGATAATAGTTGGATTCCAGCTCTGCAGGCGGATGCTCCTGCCCCATAAAGACTGTGGTGAATTCCAGATCAGTGGAAAATTCCTCCCGGCAGAACAACTCGACCATGTAGTTAACACTTTGATAATCATCCACTTTCAAGGTTACGGGATAATGCAGATCCACTTCCGTGTAGCGGATAAAAGTCGTGCTGTCAGAGGGGTCAAGCGTAAAACCCTGCCCCGCGGGAGGAGTGTAATTGAAATTAGGAATCAGCTGTGCAGCTTTAGGGACGGTGGTTTCGGCAAAAATCAGCTCTTCATATTCAGGAATTGTGACTTCGATTCTGTAGGAGTATTCAGGCTGGATGACGTGCAGCTCAGGGTCTATGTAAAAAGTAACCAGCCGCTCAGAATCAGGAATCTGGAAGTTAAAAGGAGTCAGATAAAAGCTCATTGTGTCGCCGCTGACAGAGGTCTGCAGGATTTTTACCACTGCATTATTTATAAACAGCTCAGCGGAATTGATATCGCTCAGGGCAGCGCTTTTTCCAACCCAGACCGGATTTTCATATGAGATGGTCTCCCCCGCTTTGAGAATGCCGTTTAAGGTATAGTGCGGCTGGGTAAAACGCTCCGGCGAGACAAAATCGGAACAGGCAGTGAGGAGAAGAGTCAAAATTAATGCCAGTAAGAAAGTAAGATTCCTGCTTCCGCAGGCATGACTTCGTAAGGACAGACGTCTCGTCTGTCCGCATTGCAAACAGGCTGGATTCCTGCTTGCGCAGGAATGACGAAAACCAAGATTCCTGCTTTCGCAGGAATGACTTGCTTCGGATGTTTTCACACTTCGACTGTGCTCAGTGTGACACGTTTTAATGAATAATGAATGTATGCTTTTCATAGTTTTTCTTCCTCACCATTTGACGTTGACGCCGATGAACGGGACAAAAGGAAACTGTCCGCTGTCTGATTTTTTCAGGACTGCGTTGTTATTCTCATCATAGATGATATAATAGTTGCGGCTGCCGATGTTTTTATGATTGAAGACATTGATCACTTCGATGTAGGGTTCAATCGTGCCCCAGGACTTGGTCCACTCGTTTTTCAGGCTGAGGTCGAGACGACTGTAAGCCGGCAGACGGACTCTGTCTTTGTAACTATACAGGATCTGAAACTGCTCTCCGTCAAAGAAAACGCCCTCAGGAACCGAAGTCGGCTGCCCTGTGGAATAAGTATAATTGACACCAATCTTGAGACTGCCGCCCAGGATTTCACGCCCCAGGTTTTCTGTGAATTTATAAGTTTCCACCAGATTGAGCTGATGAGTTTTGTCATAAAGCGGGTAGTAGTATTGCGGAACCAGAGTGGTGGGATTGATGTTGGTCTCAGCCATTTTGCGGCGCGTGCTGCTGAGGGTGTAGCCAATAAATCCCTCCAATCCGAGCCAGTCAGTTCTGAGCTGAGTATCGACGCCATAGGTGTAGCCCTTTCCAGCATTGAACGTGTCTGCAAGCTGGCCTGTCTCGTTATTCCAGGAAAAATCGGTGGCGACATTGTATTCCAACAGGTTCTGATAATCTTTGTAATAGGCTTCCACATCAAAACCAAATTGAGCAGAGAGATTATTTTTGTAACCAATTATGTAATGGTCTGAAATTCCGGGTTTGAGGCTGCCGTCCAAAGGAAACCACAAATCAAATGGAGAACTCATTCCGGCTGATATCAAGGTCAGATACTGATAATATCTGCCATAGGTAACAAACACATTTTCAGCAATATCCAGCTTGCGGCGCAGAGAAATTCTG
>JAWOHU010000286.1:0-11447 GCA_046485025.1 Cloacimonadaceae bacterium (SeqCode)
GGTCTCCTCCACATAACCGCCCTCCACCACAGAATCAGGGAATTTTTCCACGTGAGGAAGGTCAACCGGCTTGTGCAGTTCCTCTTCCAGTTCAGGCACGTCCCTGATCTTGGTCCAGACCTTATCCTTGTCATTCATCACATAGGAATCGGGCTCCAGTTCCTGCTTCATAACGAGATCCACGATCTTTGACCTGGACACGGGACCTTTGGTCTGCCCAAACTCTGAATAATACCATTCTGCCATCAGCCACTCTCCTGATTTGACATCTGAATATAACTTCCTTTCCGGCAGCATCTTGTCAATCGGAAACTTGCTCCCCGCCTGCTTCCTCCTTAGATAACAACCCTGATTTAACCCATATTTAACCCTGGTATAAGGGCATGGAGACGGTTATCTCCCGATAAGATGTTGTTAAATAGAGGTTTATGATGTGGGGGCGGAACAAGGGGAAGCAAAACTCTTATGCTTATGCATCTTGTTTATAACTGTAAAAGATTAACTCATAGTCATAAGATTTTGGGATCAACACAACTCTTGTTTTGTATCGTGCTAACAGTGAATATATTTCAATTAGTCATCACTTTTTTCTTGACAGGCATAACCTTGCCAGATTTCAATAAACTTGGATTGTGTTTAGCAATTCAACCTCTATGGGGGCGTCCTGTTTGACCTGTCAGGCAAAGGAGAGTAAGATGAAAGCCATTATAATGTGTGTGATAATTTTATTCTTTATCACCCTTTCTGCTGTTAATGTAAGTAACAAACCATATGAATTTACACAACCTGATGGCACTAAGTTATCCTTGTTTATCAGTGGAGACGAATTTTATCATCGGGTACATGACAAAGATGGATACACCATTCTGAAGCACTCTGAGACGGGTTATGCTGTCTATGCTGTTCCTGACGGTGAGTCTATAAAAGCATCAGAGTATTGGGTGCGTACTGTTAATCCTGCCTCGTTAGGACTAACTCCTGGGCTGGTATTTCGAGATCCTCAAAGACAACAATACAAACAGGAGCAGCTTGAACTGCGGCAAAGACAAGAACGTGTTCCGACCATGGGGTCTTTTAATAACCTAGTCTGCTTTGTCAGATTTGATGACGATTGGGAATTTCCTGATTCGCTTAGTTATAGCTATTATGCCGATCATTTCAATTCCTACTCACGGGAATCCCTGCGTGAATACTATGAAGAAGTGTCGCTGAATAGGCTTCATATCAGTTCACATCTCTATCCTCCAGCAGGTCCGACCGGTAATGTTGTTTCCTACAGATCAAATCATAACCGCGGACATTACCAGCCATACAGCTTTCCGGATAATCAATTGGGCTACACAGACATTCTTATGGGGCTTTTGAGACTCAAGGCACTTGTATCAGATGTTGCCGATTACTTGGATAGTGTGGTGCCAAGCTCAGTTAATGTTGATAGTGACGGTGACGGAATAGTGGACGCCCTGGTTCTGATTATTCGTGGTGAACCAGATTCCTGGGGAGATGTCCTCTGGCCAAAATACGATAGTTATCTCACAAGTGCCGGAGAAATCAACTCTGCTGATGTCAAACACTGCATTTTTACATTAGAAGTGGGGTTCGATGCCAGCGTTGTCTGTCATGAAATGGGACACAATCTTGGCTTTCCGGATATGTATCATTATTCTGATGATGCACCCTGGAATAGTATCAAGCCCTGTGGAAGGTGGGATTTAATGGCTTCTGACAGAGCACAACATACACTATGTTACAACAAATGGAAATACGGACAATGGTTTTCGACAATTAATGTCCTGACCCCAACCATGACACCCACAGTTTATGACCTAGCACCTATTACACCCTCAAATCCGTATCCCTGCTATAAAATTCTATCCTCCAATCCCAATCAGTTCTACATGCTTGAGTACAGACGCAAAGAAGGCAGGTATGAAGACGGAATTCCTGCCACGGGTCTGATTGTATACCGTGTCAATACTGCTGCTGAAGATGGAAACGCATATGGTCCGCCTGATGAGGTCTATGTTTATCGTCCCGGAGGTGTTGTTAATACCAATGGGAGTCTCGATGATGCAAATTTTTCAGAAGAATCGGGCAGAACTTCCATTCACAACTACACTGACCCCAAGCCTTGGCTTTGGGTCAATGAATCCACCACTCCCGATGGCAATCTTGTCATAACAAATATCAGAAACACTTTTTCTGGAAACATCCAGTTCACGCTTCAGCTTGGTATTCCCTATGTCTGGAACGGCAGCGTCAGCACTGCATGGAATGATCCAAACAACTGGAACCAGGCTTCCTATCCCGGAGCTACAGATTACGTGGAAATCCCTTCCGGCTGCCCCCGCTGGCCTTTTATCAGCTCAACAACTTCAGTAATCTGTCATCATCTGACAGTGAAAAACGGATCTCAACTGACCATTTATAATGGCAACCTGACTGTTAATAACGATTTTGAAAACTACGGAAACATTACTATGAATCACTCCTCTGGCAGTTTGACGGTGCTGAGGGACATGCTGTTTAACTGGGGTTCCTCAATGAATGTAACTGCGCTTGCCACCTTATCAGTTCAGCGTTGGCTGGAATTCCATCCTGGCAGTAACGTGGATCTGAATAATGGCTTTGTTGAGCTCTCAGGTTCTGCTATTGGTTACATCAGGACCTATACACCGACTTCAATTTATCACCTGAGGTCAAACAAAAATGCAGGATATGCTTCAGGCATTGGAGAAGTCTCAAACTCCACTTTAACCATTAAAGGAAATCTCTACATACTGGATGGGAGCACTTTTAATCATTACTATGCAGGAACAACCGTTTTACGGGGCGGGTTTTATGCCTATTCAGGGTCTATTCTGCATTTCAACCAGGGCACTTTGAGCATGGAGGGAAGCGAGAGCAAAGTCATAAGTATCACCGATGCAACTAATTACCTTAATCATTTAACTATTAATAAATCATCAGGCGCAACGGTTTCATTGAGTTATGATATTGATGTTAGGGGAAACCTTCTCATCCAATCCGGATATCTCAATACCAATTCTCGAGATTTCTATCTGGGTGGCAATTGGACTAATAACATCGGTGCTGCTGCCTTTATTGAAGGCACAAGGTCTGTGATTGTGAAAGGCGGTACAAATCAAATCATTGGCAGCGAAACCTTTTATAAACTGGTTCTTAACAAAGCTTATGGTGAAATGCAAATACCAACCGGGTCTGTTGTATCTTGCGCGCAGTATGCTTGGATTGCAGGAACTTACAGGGTAAACGGTGGAACCTTTAGTGTAACAGATTTGGTCGATCCTGGCATTTTTGGAACAATTTATCTGACTGCTGGTCTGATTGAATACCAACAGGATAGCAGCAACTACAATGATCTGAGAGGTAACCTAACCATCAGTGACGGAACTTTCAGAGTCATGGGCGGATTGGGACCAAACTACTTTTCGTACATTGATGTGGCGACTCTTACTATGTCAGGCGGAGTGCTGGATTACGTGCATCAGGGGATTGACATTCCGGCCGCCTATCTTTTTAATGACAACATCAGTGGTGGAACTATCCGCACCTCTAAAGATTTCAGGGTTTACAGAACTGATTTTAATCCCAACGGAGGCGTCATTGAGCTGTACGGCAGCACAGATGCCACCTTGCATATGACAGAAAATCCCGGCAGCAATTTTTCGGGAGTAACTGTAAATAAATCCACCAGCAGAGATGAAACCAATACTGTAAACTATCCTATCGACCCCGTCAGGATGGGAAACAACAATCCGCCTACCAGGACCAATGCTGTCACAGGCAGCGGGCTGCTTGACATCAACGGAAATTTCAGGATTGAAGCCGGAACTTTCGTGGCTCCAAACTATATGAAAATGGCTGGTAACTGGACGAACCTGGCAGGTCCGGAATACTTTACACAAGGAACCGGCACTCAGACGGTAGAATTCAACGGAAGCGGTTATCAATATTGCAATTATTCCGAAGTCTTTAACATCCTGATGCTGAACAAGAGTGCTAATTCTCTGCGCATCAATATGCCCGGGGCTGAAGTCTCCTGCAATTCTTTCACTTGGGCAAACGGCAAGATTCAGGTTTTTGACGGCTCCTTTACTGCGCATGACCTCAGCCAGGACGGCATTTATGGAGATTATGAAGTGGACACCGACGGCACCATCAATCTGCATCAGGATACCTCACAAGTCATAGACGTAAATGGTTTCTTTACCCTGAACGGCGGGACTATTAATGTCTATGGCGGAAGTACCAACAGCTACCTTGGCTACAACGGTTTGGGCGGCTTCCTTATGAACGGCGGCACCATAGATTTTAAGGACAAGGGCATCACCATCCAATCCGTAACAGATTTCTTTACTTTTACCGTGAACAGCGGTCTGATCAGGATTGCAGGCTCATGGTATGACATGCGCGGCTCTGTGTATTTTGCAGGGGGAGAGCTTGAAATGTATGGCTCAACCAACAACACGATCCGCTCCGGAACCGGTTCCTACTTCAACCACCTTACTATCAGCAAACCCACTGCCAATAACGTTTCCGCCATATCCGACCTGCAGGTGAACGGGACTCTTGTAGTGGATAACGGAATTTTCAATATCAATGGCAAGATTATCTCTGTCGGATTTGACGTAGAGGTAAGCGGCAAACTGGCTCTCAACGCTGGTTCCCAGCTCAAGCTCTCGGCAGGAAAAGATCTGATTATCCAGGAAGGCGGATTGCTGGAAACCATCGGCTCTGCAGCATCTCCGGCTTTCATCACACGTAAGCTGGATGGTTACTACGGCCTCAGTGTGGAGTCCGGAGCCACTATAAGCGCGGCTTACACCTACTTTGAATATATGAACTCCCCAGGAGTCAACATTAAAAGCGGCGCCCTGGTCAGTACAGACAATCCTTTCAACTATTGTATTTTTCAAAACGGAATTACAGACGGCACGCTTCTGACCATTAACAACGCCCAGTCCCTGGTCGTTCCCAACATTAATTTCCCGGCCAATTCATGGGGTGGAGCTTACAGTGTCGCCAAATCCAACGACCAGGGCTCAGTGCTCTTCAGCAGCTACATTGGCGGGTTCAGCGGACCAGATTTTGAGTTTGACCCCAATTCGCGTATTTTCTGGGGCGATGTCCTGCAACGGGTTCCGACCCCATCTATAACATACATCTCAAATCAAAACGTTATCCTGCTCGATTGGGTGTATCCTGTCAGCTATGACTATTTTAAAGTCATGGGCAGTGATTCGCCTAGCGGACCTTTCAATCAGGTCGGAACCACGACCAACACACATTGGTATGGTCCTGCCTCCAGCAACAAATATTTCTATCAGGTCAAAGCTATCAGGAATTAATAAGCACCTACAGCTCAAGTAATTGCACTTCTGTTAGAGGGACTTGCCAAGGGCAGGTCCCTTTTTGCATCCTACATGGCCCTTACATGATCACCCTGATTTAACCCATATTTAACCCGGGTATAAGGGCATGGGAGCGGTTATCTCCCGGTAAGATGTTGTTAAATAGAGGTTTATGATGTAAAGGCGGGGTAAGGGAATTTACTGGAAAAATTAAGCGGAAATCAGCCCTGGATTGCCTTGCGGATGATTTTCATAGCGCTGTAAGCCAGCAGACCGGGATTGCGGGTCAGAATGAGAGACAGCAGTTTGAGGTCGAAATTGCCTTTCATCAGCGCCAGTACGATGGCGGGGTCAACCTCTTTCAGGATGGTCACAGCTTTGTCCCACTGCGTGTCTTTGTAATTTCGGATGATGTGATTCATTCTGGCGTTTATTTCTATGCTGCGGGCGAATTTAGCTTTCCAGGAGGTTTCATACTGTTTCAGGAAAGCGGCGGATGTGTCATTTCCTTTGATAGCTTGAGCAGCCGTTTCGCCAGCCAGAGCGCCGATTTCCAAAGCCAGACGGATGCCCTCTCCGGCGATGCCAAGCACCTGTCCGGCGGCGTCACCCGCGATTAAAAGATTGTCGGAGTAGGATTTATCAATGTAACCGGAGTTGGGCACGCTGCCCAGATGGGTTTCTATGATGCTGAAAGGTCTGAGTTGCTGTGCGATGGGATGTTCGCTGCTGAGGAAGTTTTCCAGTAGTTTTAGAGGGTCTTCTTTACAGACAGGTGAGATGGTGCCAAAGCCCACCCTGACACGGTTTTCGCCATAGGGAAAGAGCCAGGCATAGCCCGCCGGCAGGAAATCCGAACCCAGCAGAATTGTGGATTTGTCCTGCTGCCAGCCCTTTGTAATGATTTCATACTCAGCGCCGTTGCCAAAGCTCTCCACCGGCTTGGCAAGTCCCAACTGATGTGCTAAAACGCCGCCAAAACCGCTGGCATCAATCACCAGGCGTGCTTTGAAGTGAACTGGAATGCCGTTGCGGACTGCTCTGACACCACAGATTCTGCCCTGTTCCAGCAAGGCTTCTTTGACAGTTGTGTTGGTCAGAATCATAGCTCCCGCCAGGGCTGCCTGCTCTGCCAGGTGCTGATAGACTGCTCTGATGTCGATGATGCAGATTTCGGGCTCAGCATAATGGAAGGAAGCGCTGGCGGATTTGCTGATAAATTCAAGTCTGTGAATGGGATGGATGTATTGGTCCGGAATGCCGAGAGCCTTGAGTTCAGGAATCCAACTGCCGCCGCTGGTGTGAATGGGGTAGCCGATCTCCAGGCTTTTTTCCAGCACCAGAACGCGCAAACCCTTATTGGCAGAAGCTTTGGCAGCTGCCAGACCGGCGGGACCACCACCTGCGATTATAATATCAAAAGTCTGAGTTAAATCCACCTGGCATCTTCCTAAATATTGTCATTCCTGCGAAAGCAGGAATCTTCAAGATTCCCGCCTGCGCGGGAATGACATTTATAAAAACTGTGTGATTACTTTAGTTTAATTATTTTCTGCGAGACGACTTTGCCGTCTTGCTCAGCTCTGAGCAAATAGACGGAATTGGCAACTCTGCTGCCGGCTTCGTCTCTGCCGTCCCAGGTCAGTTTGTGACTGCTGTTTTTGGCTAAAGCATCATACAGCGACTTGATTTTCTGTCCCTTGACGTTATAGACAGTCACATTCAGAGGCAGATTGACTTTAGCACCCTGAATCTGCAGATTCAGATAGTTGTCAAAGGGATTGGGATAGACGCTGCTGAGGATGATTCCTGCCGCCGGCAAGACGTTTTCATCCTGGTTGGAGACAGTCTCGCCAAACACGTTGTGGAAGACATGATACATCAGGTTGGTGACCTCGTCCTGCTTCATGTTGAAGAGCGGGAAACTCAGCACCACGGCTTTTCTGCAGCCGTCGTTGAAATAGGTGCCGACCGCCATGCCGTTCATCACGCCCTGCGAGGCTGTGTTGTCATATTCCGAGCCGTAGTAATAGATGTTGTTTGTCAGCGGATTGGCACTGATGGATTCGATGTTGTAGATGTGTCCCGCCAGCGGCAGAACCGTTTTCAGGCTGTCCACCGTCAGAGGCGGGAAGCCGGAACCCTCTGGCAGAGCGTATCTGAAGCGCGCGCTGGTGTGATAATCCACATCCTGAATGCCGAATTGGTCATACAGGAAGTTGCCGCTCTGATAAGTAAAGGGATAGTTGTTATTGTTATCAAATGCCCTGGACGGGAAGTATGATGTAATCAGGATTTTTCCGCCTGCCATCAGGTATTTTTTGAGCTCGTCTCTGACTGCCAAAGGATATGACATATTAGCAGAGTCGTTGCCGTGCCAGAGGATGGAAGAATAGACTCCGATGTCGGCAAGTTTAAGCACGCCATCAGTTTCCGTGTCCCACTGCGCTATCTGAAAGCTGTGCAGGACAGTGTCATAAAAGAGGTCGCTGACAGCATCGTTGGGCGAGAACACAGTGTTGGAGGCGTTGTTCATGGTTTCGTCAACAATCAGAATACCCTGATTGAGAGTCACGGCTCTGGAGTGCACCACCTCTGTGGGAGCGCTTTCATTGCCATCTGTATCAACGGCTGTCAGGTAGTAATAATAATATAGCAATTGTTCGATGCCCTGGTCCATGTAGGTGGTGCTTGTAATCAGGTCTGCGGTGACAGAAGCAAACGGTCCTGTCAGAGAGGTTGAACGATACAGTCTGTAGCCGTCCAGGTCAAGTTCATTATTGGCAGACCAAGTGAGCTCGATGCCCTGGTAGACAGGGTTATCCCCAAAAGTCAGAGGCATCTGCGGAAGCAGATAAGGAGTGCCGGTTGTGAATCTGATCAGACCTTCATTATTGGCAGCGTCAACTGCTGCAACACCAATGTGATAGGTGGTCCCATCAGTCAGACCTGTCAGATTGAAAGGACTGGAAGTTGCTGTGTATGACAGGTGTTGGGCATTGGGATCTTCACTATAGTAAATCTTGTAGGAAACGACATCAGCCTCGACGGAATCTGCATTCCAGCTTATCTGCAGAGATGTCCCGGAGCCTGTATCCATTATGGTGACAGCGTCCACAGGTGAGGGAATCTGGTCATAGGTTACGCAGACAGCTGTGGAGGCTTTGATGGCTTCCCTGACGTAGAGGGGATTGCAGTTGGCAGTGATATCATTGATAGAGTGATAGTAAGGGCTGAATTCATGCTCAAAGAAATAAATCACGGGATAGCCTTTCTGCCAGAAGGGATAGCTGTCACTGCTGGCGCTGTTCAAACTGCCTGGATAGGGGGTCAGAGTGGTCTGAGTCTGCACGACGTCCATAGCATAGCCTGTATAGCCTTCAAAACCGCCATAGGGCATCAGCCTGATATACCATTCAGGACTATTGACAGTGGAGTGCGCAATCATATCATGATTGACCATTAGCTTCACATCCAGATTCTGATCAAGTGTTTGCTGAGAGTGGTATTTACTGCCCCAGAGACCATATTCCTCACAGGCAAAAGTGACAAAGCGGAGGCTGGTTTCGGGCTGGTAGTTGTTTGAATGCATGACTCTTGCCATTTCCAGAGCGGCAGCAGCGCCGCTGGCGTTGTCATCAGCACCGGGCGCAAAGACCAGCGGGTCAGAGTTATTTGTAATAGAGTCATGGTGCCCGCCGATGATTATGTATTTATCAGGAGCAACGCTTCCGGGGATTGTGGCAACCACGTTATACTGCATAAGTCCATACTGCAAAAAGGGTTCCACTTGGGCATTGGCAATGCCATAGCGGATAAATTGGTCTCTGATCCAGCTTGCCACGTCCAGACGGTTGTCGGCAAAGGCGTTGCGCGTGGTGAAATCCTGCAGGGACTGGATGAACCACATAATACTGTCAGCATTAACAGAAGTCAGCAGATTGCCAAAACTCACTCTGGAAGCGGCAGGAGGTTTCAGAAAGCTGTCCTGTCTGAAAGTCAGAGGGGTGAAATCCATCCTGACAAAGGGCATTTCTGTCTGCTGTGCAAGTTGTATATCAGTGAGGTGAGTCCTGAGCAAGATGGTATTATCCAGATCAGCAATCCGTTCTCCCAGAGCTGAAGTAACTGCGTTTTCCCTGCCCGGCAGCTTGGTCAGCAGATACCAGTTGCCGTCTGGAGGAAAGGTATCCAGCAAGGTGTATGTAGATTTTGGCAATTCTCTGAGCTGGTCTTCCTGAACTTTTGCCAGCGTATAGTTCTGGCTGGAATAATAAACTTCTATTTCGTCCGGTACAGCGGTTTCGGTTTGCTGTAAATAGTCATTGCGGTCAATTCTGACCAGATAACTGTTTTGGGCAAAAACTGCTGCTGTTGCAGCTATCAAAAACAGACAAAGTATGATTTTCTTCATCAGATTACACCTCATAAGTGAATTTTCAGTTTTTTAAATGTGCAATTTACAAACCATTTAAGACACTTTTCATCCTCTATTTCACAACCACCTATTCAGAAAGCAGTTATGCATAAGCAACATCAGTGAGTCTAATCCAGTTCCGTCTCTGCAGAGCTTTTTGCAATATCATTTTGAGTAAATACAGCCGCTACATTATATCATTATGATATTATTTGGACTGGACAAAAATTCATTTGCCAATCACAACATATTGTCAGATATAGCTTTTAACATTGATAGTGGAATTGGCACACGACTTGCTCATAAAGAATGCGATTATTAAATATATGGAGGTAAAAATGAAACAGACTGTGATACTGATTATTGCACTAGTTACGTGTTTGACGCCTGTCCTGCTGTCAGCACAAGAAGAAATCGTTCTGGAGAAGGGTGAAAAGCGGATTATCATCACAGGTGATAATGACTTATCCGACGACCTTGCCGAATTGAAAAAACTCAAGATTAACATGACCACTATGACCAAGGATGAAGCTCCGGATGCGCCATTTTTTGGCATCTATCCTGCCGATCTGGATTTTCCCAAAGCCCAGGCTCTGAATTATCCCAACAGCTACGGAGTCCTGATCACAGGCGTTGTTCCTAATTCTCCTGCCTATGAGTATCGTCTGGCGGAAGATGACATTATTATGGAAATGGATGGCAAAAAAGTAATGAATCTGAAGGAACTTGACAAGCTGAAAACCCTTTACCGGGCAGAAGATAAGGTCACTCTGAAAATCTTCCGCAATGGCGAAATCAAAGATATAGAATTCGTGTTTGGCTCACGCGTCAAACCTCAGATTCCGGGAACTCCTGAAGAGAAAACCCAGCCCACTAAAAAGAAGCTTTCTACCGGCGATGGCGGTGCCTCCTGGGTTCCCATGTATTTTAACACTGAGATGGAAGATGTCAATGAATTGATTACTGCTATTGGCTTTTCCAAACTTCCGGAAGACGGTGTCCTGACCCACGGCTTTGCCTTCAATGGCAACATCGGCAGCGGCTGGCTTCTGGGCGGGCAGTTCCAGTTTTATGGTGACAGCAAAAAAGTGAATGTCGATGAAGATTACATAAACAATATGAAGTACAATATGTTCATCGGCGGCGCCACTATTGACAAGAGATTCGCTCTCACCAAAAACCTGATAACCTCACTGGGAGTAATGATTGGCGGCGGTTCTCACAAAGTCAGTCTGATTCACACCAACGGCGATTACAATTGGCCCGAACCTGAAGGTACGACAACTGACATTATGGGCAACAATTCCAATACCACAATGAGCAAAGGCTACATCCTGGTTCAGCCCAGGGCGGAAATCCTGTTGCGTTTGATGAGCTGGTTCGGTCTCAGAGCTGAAGGCGGTTTCCTGTATGGCTACGGTCCCACCGGCGGTTGGAAAATCAAGAATGAAGAAGGTGAATCCTACGAACTTAAAAATTCACCCGACACACCTTTCCAGGGCTACACAATTTCCATCGGACCCTGGTTCGGATTCTAAAGTATAAGATAATAAAACAAAAAAATAGTGCTGACCAAACACATCAGCACTATCATACAAAGCGGAGTTTTATACCCCTAAACCTCCTGAACATCTCCTGAAACAGCCCTCGTTCCT
>JAWOHU010000288.1:0-5858 GCA_046485025.1 Cloacimonadaceae bacterium (SeqCode)
CCTGAGACGCAAGGTCGGAGCAGTTCTGGTGAGGGATAATCAGATTCTTTCCACCGGCTACAACGGCAGTCCAAAGAATATCTCGCATTGCAGTCAGGCCGGTTGCCTGCGTGAAAAACTGAATGTTCCCTCCGGTGAAAAACACGAACTCTGCCGCGGTGTGCATGCAGAACAGAATGCCATCATCCAATGCGCCATCAATGGCAGTTCCACCCGCAATGCCGTTCTCTACTGTACCAATCAGCCGTGCAGCATCTGCGCCAAACTCATCATCAATGCTGAAATCAAAACTGTCTATATCTCAGAAACTTATGCCGATAAACTGGCAGAGCAGATGTTCATAGAAGCAGGTGTGGAAATGATTCAATTTGACCGCGAAAGCGGTGCTATGACACGCCTGACATGATTACTTGAGTCCTTTCCGGATTGCATCTCTGAGTTTTTCAGCTTCTTTGGCTGCTGTTTCGGCAAATTTATCAGAGCTGTCCTGAAAGATGATGCCGCGGGATGAATTGATCAGTATGCAGGGGTCAGCAGCAGTCTTGATTGCCTTGCTCAGAACAGCTTTCAAATCTCCTCCCTGAGCGCCGATACCGGGAATCAGAAAGATCTGTTCAGGTAAAAGCTTGCGCATGGTTTGCAGATATTCAGGCTGCGTAGCGCCAACCACTGCGCCGACTTGTTTGGCATCAAATTTCTTAATCCAGGCTGCAATGTTTTTAAAAAAGTCATCTTTGAGCAGAAAGTCTTTGGCAGAAGGATTGGAGGTCAATGCCAGAGCAAAGGCAAAGCTTTTATCATCATTCAGAATCATCCTGATTACGTCCTTTCCCATCAAAGGATTGACCGTGATGGCATCCACTCCCATCTCTTCAAAAAAGGCTTTCAGATAGCCCTGCATCGTGTTTCCGATATCGCCAATCTTGCAGTCCAGGATAACAGACACGTCATCAGGAATAGCTTCAATCGTCAGTTTCAGAGCTTCCAGACCTTTGACCCCGGCAGCCAGATAAAATGCCAGATTGGGTTTATAGGCAGCAGCGTAGGGCAAAGTCGCATTGATAATAGCTTTATTGAATGAATAAATCGGATTTGCGTCTTTGCGCACGCACTTGGGCAACTGGCTCAGCTCCGAATCCAGTCCCACACAGACCAGCGACTTTTTCTTGCGCCAGACAGCCTGGAACTTATTCCAGAACGATTTTGACCGAATCCTCGCCATCGATTTCCTCTAATGATACTTTAATAATTTCTTCTTTGGAGGTAGGAACGTTTTTGCCCACGTAGTCTGCCTTGATGGGCAGTTCGCGGTGACCTCTGTCAATCAGTACTGCATATTGAATCTGTGTAGGTCTGCCAAAATCCAGCAGAGCGTCAATGGCGGCACGTACAGTCCTGCCGGTAAAAAGAACATCATCCACCAGGATAACGATAGCGCCTTCCATCTCGAAATCAATGGAACTGCCTTTAATCACAGGCTGATGTGAAATCGTGCTGAGGTCGTCTCTGTAAAGGGTGATGTCGATAATCCCAACGGGAATTTCCGTATTCTCAATTTCCTTCAAATAAGCAGCAATCCTCTCTGCCAAAGGCACGCCGCGGGAACGGATGCCCACCAGCCGGATTTTTTCCAGTCCTCTGTTCTGTTCGATGATTTCGTGTGCCATACGATGTATAGTGCGCTCGAGCTGCGCCTTGTCCATAATCATGCTTTTAACCTGCATGCAGACCTCCAGACTAGGGTAATATTTTCTTGTTTGTCCTTTTATAGATTTGTTCTCAAGCGTCAAGTCATTTTTTTTACGTCGTCCCTGCGCAGGCAGGGACCCAGCCTGTTTTCCTTTTTATTGAAGGACAGATGTTCATCTGTCCATGGTAGCGTAGCTTTCCAAAACTGCGCACGTGAAAAACTACTGTTGACGCAGGATCGGAGTCCTACGCTACTATGTGTCGTCCCTCCGGGACTAAATCGTAATTCTGCGTTTACGCAGGTGGGTTAGCAGCTAAAGTTATATTTGCCATTCAAGATACCTGCCTGAAGGCAGAACTACAGCCCATTTAAATTCTTAATTGAAACAACGCATAACGTCTTTTTATTACCGTGGAACAGCGAAATAGTGAAAGTCGCATAGCAGCGGAGCTTCCACCTTTGCACTTTTCCACAATTTTCCACTCTTTTAATTTGTAATTCGTAATTTATATTTCGCCCTTTACGGCAGCAGTTCTGCAGTCACATAGAAAAAGCGTTTATCCAAATCAGAAGGTGCATAGATATATGCCTGAGTTTCTGTAACTGTATTCAGCAAGGTAAAAGTTCCATACGGGCTTTCCGATTGATAGATATGAAACTGGACATTGGTTATATCATAACTCCAGGACAAGAGCACTCGCTGAGTCATTTCGTCTTTGGTAATTGTAATATTCTCAACAGGTGGAATTTCACCTAATGCATCACCATAATTAATGGGATTATATGTAGTTGGATTAAAACCTGGGGGTAGGTTATAAAACTGTTGACCTGCCATGAGTGTTTGATTGAATGATATCACAGAGGTTGCCGTAGGATCGGCTATAAGAATTCGAACGTGATATATAACTTGGGGATTGGAGTTAAGAACAAAATAACTTCCGTATAATAAGTTGACAGCCAAGGAAAGCGTGTTTGCGAATGTATTGTTGACGGTTAAAAAATAACCGTTAGGCAAGGGAGTGGTAACATCTATATGATTAGGATAAATATTACTTCCAAATCGTGTTGAGGAATAATCAAAGTATACCTGAATACCCAGCACATCTGAAGTCGCTGAACTCGCTGCCAATATGTCAAATTCATAGTAGCCATATGAGCCACCCGGAGAAACCTGTTCATTGGCAAATGAAAAACTAATACCTACCTGTCCTAATAACAAAAATGGTATCATAAGTATCACATAGATAAGGAATGCTTTCATGGCAGGACTCCTTTATTTATCATGTAAAATAAAAGAGGGACATGGTTGCCCATGTCCCTTCAGACCTATTATAATAGGATGATGTTACTTCTGGTCATTATTTACATCAAGACCAGGTTACTTTACCATTATGACTTTTCTGGTATAGGCTTTGTTGCCTACTGTCATCTTCAGGAAATACATTCCGGAAGTGCAGTTTCTGCCATTGTCATCTTTTCCGTCCCAGCTGACAGGATGAATTCCGGCATCCTTGTTATCTGAAACCAATGTTCTGACCACTTGTCCCTTGGTGTTTGTTACGCAAAGCTGAACATGATCAGCTTTCTTCAGAGCATAGTCAATTTTCAGCGTGCGGACAAACGGATTGGGATAAGCATTAGCAATATCTGTAATCAGAGGTATCACAGGAGGTGTATCTCCTCCGTCTTGAGGAACCGTTAAGGAAACAGGACCGTGGAATGCAGAAGTTCCATCCATCTCTACAGACTGTAGCCAATACCAGTAGGTGGTGTTTTCCAAGATTTCACTGTCTGTGTAAGTATATGTCACGGGCTGGGAAGTATTGGTTGCCGACATCAGTTCATTAATCCGGCTGGCAGATACCAGTTCCTGGATTTCATTGCGGAAGATATAGTATCCTGTCAGATTAGATTCTGATTGGGTAATCCAGGTCAAGGTCACTCCGTCCAGAGTGCTCGTCATAACTGCTGTAAAGGATGACAATTCCACGGGTAGGGTTTCATCTAATCCGTCGCCATAATATATGTCACCATAGCTCGCGAAACCACCTTCAGGTGGAATGTAAAACTGCTGTCCTGTCATTAGTTGGTTGAATGTTATTCCAGAGGTTTCCTCAGGATCCGCTATCAGAATTTTTACGTGAAACACTACGGCAGGAATGCTTGTCAGCACAAAAAAACTTCCGTATTGCAAGTTGAGTGCCATCGAAAGAGTATTTGCAAACGTATTGTTTACAGTTAAAAAGTAATTTGTAGGAACAGGGGTTGTTACAGTCGCATTCGCAGGAAATATCAAGTTCCCAAAGGCTGCCGTTGAGTAGTCAAAGTAAACCTGAATACCCGCCATATTGGTATCCGGTGCGCTTGCTGCCAAAACGTCAAACTCGAAGTATGTTCCGCCGGTTGTTATCTGGTTGTTAGCGAAAGAGAAACTGATGGCAGCCTGGCCTAACAACAAAATCGGCAGCAAGAGTGACAGAATGATAAGGCATGTTTTCATAATTGGACTCCTTTATTTAACTTTATTCAGTTTTGCTTTACCCGGGTTTGGTGCATCTGATGCTTTACTACCGGCAGGTATTTGATTATTTTTGCCAAAATTTGGGAGTGCATAGTTATAGTAATCATCATTTTGTACAAAACAGTTTAAATTAAGATCAGACATATAATAGCCATTGAAACCTAATTGTGGTAACAAAACGTTATAATAGTCATTATTTTGCACGGCACCATTGCCATCGGCATCCCCGGAATACATCGCTAATATGCCGCTTTCTATGACTTTTACTCCAAGCCCGTCTCCGCCATAAACGGAACCGGGAACCGTCAGATCAACAGTAGTAACATTCGAGGGGTTACTTGAGAACGTGTGTGTTGCTGCAGACATTATCCCCAGGTGATTTCTGTGTCCGACGATAACAAAGAAATTCGTGCTGCCGGTATCTTCAAAGGCCAGAACAGGATTTCCTGTCACATCAACCACTGTTCCGTTCTCCAGCAGGAAACAGCTCTGATCTTGTTCAGAAGCGCTGGTGGCAGAACTGCGCAGCTCCACCAAAACCCAATCTACAATGTAATTGGGTGAGACATCTGGTAACGCTGTCAAAACGACTCCAGCATCATAAGGTGAGGTCAAAGGAATGTAACTGTTATCAGCCAGAGCATGAGTCATCGTGCCACCGGGAACATATGGCCCCTGTAAAAACACTTTAATTCCAGTAAATATGAACGAGTCACCGCTATAGTAAATGGTATTGCCTACACGATAGTAGCTTTCCCAAGTGTTAGCAGCCAGAATGGCAGCCAGGTCTAATGTTGCACTTTCGTCGTAGACTTGGACCGGATTGTTGGTTAGGAAGTTGTTGCCGCTGATGACAGGTGCATGTTCCCAATTTAAAGTTCCCAGATAAACTCCATACAGGGTTTCATCGATCGTATTTCCACCAGTCATAGACAAATCAAATAATGAACCGGCTGGAGTGCCCCAATCATAGACATACAGTCCATAATCATAATCGGTGATTGTATTATCCTGCAGCGTGACATTAAGGTCTCCGTCACCAACGGCATCAACTAATATACCAATATCACCATCAGTTGAAAGCGTTGTGGATATCGTGTTGCCTGTGATGTTCGCTGTTACAGATGAACCGTTGGATCTGTCTTCATCAGTTATCAGTATTCCTTCGTCAATATTATCATAGATGTTATTATCAATAATATCAACCACTATATCGACATTGCCGGCGAAATTATTGAACTGGTTACCAACCACAATACCACCTTGGCAATTATAAATTTCGTTGCCTTCAATGGTCACAGGTTTAACGCAGTTAAAAGTACCGAACGTTGACGATGTGTAGGCATTTTCAATATAGATACCTGCTGATGAGCTGTTATCTTGTAGATAGGCGGGAGTATCAAATCCCCAAATAATGTTACCTGTGATCTCGGCTGTAGAGGTAGAACCAATTTCCATTGCATAACCAAAGCAATCAGTAGTTTTATAAAAAGTATTGCCATCGATTACACTACCGTCGGAAGGGAACCGACGTCCGTCGGAGGAGGAGCGGAGGAACGGTCCATAGAACAGCTCGTCCGGGTCCAGCATCGGCTGGGGCCGGGTCTGGACCTCCCATCGGACCCCGTAGGTGACGGTGAGGGCCGG
>JAWOHU010000041.1:0-15637 GCA_046485025.1 Cloacimonadaceae bacterium (SeqCode)
TCATCAATGACAAAGAGTTACCCGGACTGGCCAACGCAAGAGGGCGACGTCGACGATGACGCTGCCGGGCCGCATGCTGCCGAGCATGGCGCGCGAGACGAGGTGCGGCGCGCGGGCGCCGACGATCAAGACGGCGCCGATGTCTGTCCCGTCAATGCTCTCAGTATGGAAGGCGACAAGGCAGTATGCGACGAAGCTACCTGCATTGATTGCGGAGCTTGCATTTCGACCTGTCCCGTACAGGCGATTTCCGAGTAAGCTATAACAGGTCGGGCAACCGGCCTGTTTTCTTTTTCCAGATAAGTTTTCGAGCGAGGCAAAACTATGAAACACATGGCAATTATCTTTCTACTATCCCTAAGTATTTTATCCATTTCAGCCATCCAGGTCAGCGGCAATCAATCCGGCACCTGGACTGTGGATAACAATCCCTATCAGATTATCGGCGACGTTACAGTGCCGACAGGAACGACTCTGACCGTGCAACCCGGCGTCTATGTTGAAGCCCTCGGCAATTTTCAAATAACGGCTGAAGGCAATATCATCGCGGTTGGAACAGAGTCGGACAGCATCAAGTTCGTTTCCGGACAGGCAGACCCGACTGCTCTGTGGAAAGGCATTCGACTGGAAAACACTACGGTGCAAAGTCAGTTTTCATACTGCAGAATTGACTTGGGAGACTATGGCATCAATTCCATCAATTCACCTGTCAGTATCACCTACAGTCATTTCAAAAACAACAAAAGAGGGATTCAGGCGTATGGTATCGGCTCTGCTGACCCTGCCGCAGTGCTGATTGATCACAACCTGATAGAACTGACAATCCAAAACGGAATTCTTGTAGCGCAAAATTCCAATACCTTGATTACAAACAACGAGGTTACGCGTAATGGCACTTCAGCTTCCTACTATGGGGCTATCCAGCTTTCCAACCAGTCAGCCGGCGGCAGCAACAGTCCTGAAATAGCTTATAACCATATTCACCATAATTACAAACAGGGAATCATCGCCTGGGATATTGTTGCAGCCAATGCCATCATGCCGGAGGTGCATCACAACCTGATTGAGAACAACCTGACGGGAATCTACTTTCGCAATTGCACCGGCTACATACATCACAACACGATTCAGAATAACTTCATCCCTGGAGATATGAATTCCGGCGCCGGAGTTATGGTAAGCGGAGCCACGGCTGAACCTTACTTTGAAGACAATATCGTCACAGGAAACTATACCGGATTTTATCTGACAGAAAATGCCCAGCCCTGCCTGGGAAATCTGATGATTTATCACGCCTGGGCTCAGGGCGGTAACCAAATCTACAATAACATAGATGCCAATAATGTGATGCACAGCGTTTACTGCTACAACTATACCAACAGCGCTATCACTGTTTCAGCAGAAAACAATTTCTGGGACTTCAACACGGCAGCGGAAATCGCCGGCACCATAGAAGACAATTATGATAACCCCAGCCTGCCCACAATTGACTTTGACCCCTGGCAGAATAATGCTGTTCCGGTTTATTTAACTGGAACTGTTACTTCAGCCAACCCACCTGTGGACACTGCTACTCTGGAACTGGTGTCTGCAGAGACAGGTAATGTTTTGGATTTCTGGACAGTCAATATCAATGAGCCATTTTCTGTACCTGTCTATCATGATTCGCTGGTCTATATAGTTGCTCATATGACTGACCTGATTGAGCAACAATATTATGGTGCTTATGGTGGTACTGAAAATCCTACTGCCACACAGATAATTGCAGATGTGCAATTCAGTATTGGTGAGTTACCGATTTCGACTCCACAGCCGAATTGGCATTATAAGAAAGTTGGTACTCCAATAATGATAAATTCTCAGCTAACATATCCTCTGGAACATGGCTGGTTTGTTTATGCTCCCACTGTTAAGCACTGGCTGTACCGGGATGGTGACTATCTAAAAATAAATCGTTATTCATTGAAAAATGATACTGGCAACTGGGTTGATTATGATATTGTTACAACTCCCATTTGGAAAAAAATTGCCAATCTCAGCGATAATGATAGCTGGATTCAGTTTTATTCATATGAAATTAATGGCTCAACGACTGTAACAGCTTCCGCTATGGTGGTAACAGATGTAACCTATTTCTATAACAACAGCAGCTTCCAATACCAGTTAGTAAATATAACATCTCCTGAACAAACTGCAATCCAAAAGCAATTGTATGATGAGCGCTCCAATAGTTGGCATAATTATGATATAATGCAATCCGGTAATTCCATGGTCGGAAATTCAATAATTCCGGACGTTGTAGAACCGGATGGAACCTTGTTCCCACTTCAGACTGGTAATCGCTGGAAATACATTAACCATATTTATTTACAATTATCATGGTACTTTGGTTATAAGTTTACTGATAACCTTGATTTCTATTGGATTCCTTCACGTGGAATAAATCCACCTTTAAGCTACAGGCTTTATGATAACAGTGTGTTTCTGACTGATACCATTCCGACTGAATCAAATGTTAGTATTCCTTTGCCAGAAGACGGAATTCTGCACACATATACTATTTCTACTTTGTATCCGCATGGAGAGTTTTTTTATGATGCCCAGATCGTGATTGATTTTACTAGCAACCAGGATGAAATTCAGCCCGTAAATCAGCTTTTAGTTTATCCCAATCCATTTAATCCTGCTCAAACTCAGCTCGTAGTAAAAAGTGATTTTGCCAATGCATCTGATTGTAATGTGGCAGTCTATAACCTGAAAGGTCAGTTGGTTTGGAACCGCCTTTTAGAAAAAGGTGCTACTGAACTAACTTGGGATGGCAGGGATAATAACCGCAAACTCTGTGCTTCCGGGATTTATCAGATAGTTTTAACAGATGGAAAGGGCAGACAAGAAATCCGCAAGGTAATGCTGATAAGGTAAGTCGTTATGCGTTAAGCATTATGTAAAAAGGCAGATTTTCATCTGCCTTTTTTAATTTAAAACAGCGATTTTACCTTTCTTAGTATCCCCTGCCATGTTTATCACGTAGTAGTAAATACCTGATGAGACTTTCTTGCCGTTCTGATTTTTCAGATTCCAGCGGCAGGTGAGATTGTTGTTGCTGGGATTGAAAGGACCGATTTTAGATTGATAAACAAGGTCCCCGGAAAGATTATATATAGCCAGACTGCCTGTCTTATCAATCGGGAAATTGAGAAAATTCACCACGTCGTATTCACTGGTTTTAACCGGATTGGGATAAACGACCACCTTCTGCAAATTTGTAATATCGGTCAGGGCAAAATTGCAGATATTCTGATTAGCTGCAATTCTGTTTCCGGCAAGGTCTGTGATGTTGTTCAGAACCAGGTAGTAAGGCAGGTTCGCATATTTCAGTTTGCTTTTTAAAAGAAAGGTGATACTGTTGTCATTGGGCGTCACAGTCTGGATGGAATTGTCCGCATCATTGGCAGGAGTATGCAAAACGTAGTTAGAAAGCGAAGTTGCAGAAGCCGGAGTGATAGACTCACTCAAAGTAACCTTGACGGAACGCTTGTCAGAAAGCACTTCCACGCTTTCAATAAAGGGCGGGGTGTAGTCCTCATTATAAGCAAAATAGTGGACATTCTGTGCCAGTGCCACTCCCGTGATGCCATAAATGCCCTGCATTCTGAGCTGGAAATTCACATCAGTTGAAGGAAAGACATCTCTGAATCTGAGCTGAACGCCAAGCTGATTCAGAACGCTGTTTACAGACAAAGGATGGCCCATATCGTGGTCCACATAGTAACAGCCAGTATTTAAGGCAGAAGAAGCAAGCGTCTGATTAAACTCGATTCTCAGTTCATTGGCTCCCATCATACTGATTTTTACAACCTCCGGCACCGGCAAAGGAATAGCCTGAATCCATTGCGAGATGTTGCTCTCCGACGGCGTGTAACTGTAATTCACGGCGGAGATGGCATACATATAAACTGCTTCTGCCTCAACAGTGGTGTCTGTGTATTCCGGAATGGTCGTTTCAGCTATCATCTGAGCCTGGCCGGACTCATCCTTTCTGTAAATGCAGTAATGGTCTGCATTGTTGCTGAGCCAAGTAAGATGCACCTGACTTTCATTCAGAGGAGTGACAATCAGATTGGACGGGATGGAAGGTCCCGTAAAAGGCGTCTGCTTTTTCCAGACAAAGGCTTTCAGAGAGTCTGAACTATCGATGCCGTTGGTCAGGAAATAGGGCTGGTTATCATGATTCCAGGCAGCAATCTGAAAGGTTCTGCTGCTGTTGCCATAAAAGACAGGTTCGAATTTTCCATTGATATATTTCAGAACATAGAGGTTGGGGGAAAGGGACATGATAACTTCATGCTTTCCGTCATTATCCAGATCAAAGGACTGGATGGCGTTCTGGGAGAAAACATTGTTGAATTGGATGCTGCCCATGCTGGTATACATGCTGTTGCCGCTGCGGGTGAAGGCTTCAAAGAACCAGTAATTCTGATTGGGGTCAAGCAAATCAGTGCTGTAGCCGCCTACCATAAAATCTGTTGTGCCGTTGCCGTCATAATCTCCCGAGGTCAGATAGTAAGTATTAGCCACAGGCAGTCTGTGCAGCCAGACCAAAGTATCAACCGTTGTGGCACTCCGCACTTCAAATACCATGACATCGCCATCCGTATCGGCAGTCAGAATATCGGGATAATTATCACCGTCCAGATTGGCGCAGATAACAGTCGGAACAAACATGTTCCTTTCAAAGGTCTGAGTATTATTGTATAAAGTAATCTTGGGCAGCGATACTTCGGTTGCTCCGAGGCGTTTGTGCATCTGAATTACGCGGGCATTGGGCAGATCCTTGACAATGATGAAGTCCTTGATTCCGTTATTGTCATAATCAGCAATAGTGCCGCCCCAAACAGCCGGCTCAGTCCAGATATTTTGTTTGGGATAAAGCTGCAGAGTATCCGCCGGATTTTTTTCATACAGCACCAAAGTATCCAGATTAAGGGTCAGAAGCTCCATTCCGTTGCCATTGGTGTCGCCCAGGTCGAGCGGCATAAACTTGTTCTGATAGGAATGCTTGATGGTCAGAAGAGTATCTGTCAGTTCATAAAAACTGTTGGTACCATAGCCTGAAGTGGGTAATTCCATGGCCATAAATTCAGGAATGCCATTGCCGTCAAAGTCGTGGAAACGGTTCAGCGGAATCATCGGCTTGCCTATTACGTGCGATTCATAGCCATAATTCGGCACAGTTTCATATTCAATATTGACTACATTAACCATCATGTCAGATGCATAGGTCAGGTTGCTGTTGTTGGTGGCGTGAATTTCAGCATTAATTGATCCGGGCGGAATCGTATTGGGCAACGCCCAAACCTGGATGGAATCAGTCTTGGAGGAAAAAACCGAGATGGGATCCCAACCCGGAATGTGTATGATAAATTCCGAACTTACAGGCTCATTGAATTTTGCACCTGCATAGTAGCGGACATTCTGACCGTCATAGCGTTTGAACACCTGAAATGTATTGGTCACAATGTGTGGTGCCGATAGGTCAAGATTTATGGCTCTGAACAGGTTATAGATTGCGCCGTCTCTGCCTTCAAACTGGATTCTGAGCAGATAATGCCCTTCCTCCATCAGATCGTGAACTCTAAAGGTTGCCAAAACACCATCAGTTACAGGCTGATAATAAAACTGAGGATGAGGCATGTTGGTATAGACGTCTTTCCAGATCAAGTTGGATGCGCCGTTTTGCAGGGAAGCCATTACAGAATAGCGAAAGAAATTATCGCTGTGGACAGTTCCCATAATATCAAAATCACCGGAAACACCCATATTATCATCCGGATAGTTTATCTGGATAAAGGGAGAACTGAGGCTTTCCAGAAGCTTCTGCACATTGAGCAGACCGTGTCCATAGAACTGGTCAAAACCTGATAGGCCCAAATCATCTGTGGTAGTAAGCAGTCTCGAACGAACTTCATCAGGTGTCAGATGAGGCTGGACAGATTTCAGCAAAGCTGCTGCACCTGCCACAAAAGGCGAAGACATAGAGGTTCCTGACATTTCCTTGTAAATTTCTGCACCTTCAGATCTGTAGGTGCTGTAAATCTGCTGTCCAGGTGCCACTAAATCAAGTTCTGCTCCATAACTGGAAAAGCCGGCAAGGTTTTTATACTGGTCAACCGCACCCACTGAAATCACGCTGGAAAGCTTGGCAGGGTAACTCAGAAACGGTCCCGGGTCATTTCCTGCAGATGCAACCAGCACTACGCCCAGATTTTGCGCATAAGTGCAGGCATCAGCAATGATGGGAGAATAATTGGGGTCACCCCAGCTCATATTTATTACGCTGCAGCCCATGTCGGCAGCGTAAATCACTCCTGCGGCGGCATCGTCATCCTGCAGGAATCCGGACCCCGTAGTGGTTCTGAAACCTGCTCTGACGGGCAGAATCTTGACATTCCAGCAAACTCCTGCCACACCGATTCCATTGTTGGTCGCAGCGCCGATGATTCCAGACACGTGGGTGCCATGAAAGTTCTCATCAGTGACGTCATTATCGGGTTCCAGAAAATCACCTAATGCCACGTCAGCCATTTCCGGTGCATCGGCAAAATCCCATCCGCAATAGTCATCAATGTAGCCGTTGTTGTCATCGTCAATACCGTTGTCGGGAATCTCATTGAGATTGTAAAATATATTTCCTTGTAAATCAGGATGGTTTTTCATCAGACCGGAATCCACCACACCCACAATTATCATTGCACTTCCGGTTGTGTAGTTCCAGGCTTGGGGCAGATTTACAAGGTGCAGCTGCTGCAGAGAATACCAGGGGTCGTTGGGCACGACGTGCAGCTTTCTGATATAGTTGGGCTGAATTATCTCAATTCCGCTGAACTGCAGAGTATTATTCCTGATGGCATCCCAGTCAGGCTCAGTGGCGAGTTGTGCAGAAAACCAGCGGTTGTCAGGCATGCCTTTTACAGGCTGGACTGAGATAGCCTGCACTGCATCCAGATAAGCATCGAATTCTGTCAGACCGGTTCTGCCGCGCTGAATCTGCTGGCTTTGACTGGTCTTGAAAAGTATCTGTCCGGGTGAGTATTCCTGTGCCGGCAGTCCCGTTCCAATCAAGAGCAGAAAGACTATCAGGCACAGTCCAATATATTTTAGCTTGAGCATAAGCAGCCTTGTTTAGAAGTTATAAGTTATTCCGAAGGAATGCGAGTCGTTCAGCCTGTCAGAAAAAGAAGTCCAGCCATAGTCAATCTCCAGATTGTGCCAGTTAATTCCCATGCCGGCTGTGATGCCTTCTTCATCATACAGAAATTTGTATCCCAGTCTGAGAGCCAAAATCTGCCAGAACGAGACTTCCGCAGCATAAGAAGCCAGAAAATCAGTGTCCACAGCTTTCTTGAAAGTCAGTTGCTGGGAAATCCTGTCTGCAAAGGCAAGTTCCGGTATCGTATAACCCACGCCTGCTTCAACAGTAAGCGGAAGCTTGATTGATTCCTTATCCATCTTGGAAGTGTAACCAATATTCCTGACTGAGGAAAACAAAATCGCATTAGTAACCGGTGTCAGATAGACATATCCCAAATCAGCGCTGAGACCGAAACTGGAAGCGGTGTCAAGTTTCTCATAAACCAGACCGGCATTGATTCCAAGCAAGTGGTCAGGCATAATTCTCAAAGCATAATTCGCCATCAGATTGGCGTCCAGCGGATGGTATTTGCCTATCAGCAGACCTGTGTCATCGCGGTTTTCCAGTTCGCCATAGTCCAGCATTCTTCCCACCAGCCCAAAATGCCTGTTGCGGTTGCCGTTGGAATAGACCAGTTGCGAAGTGCTGGTATCCACAATCCAGATATTGTGCTGCAGACTGAGGCTAAAACGTTCTTCCAGCAGATTGGCAGCCGGGTTTTGGATAAAAGCGCCGGCATAGCTGGTGGCATAGATACCTGTCCCACCCAGTGCTGAAGCGACCGGGCTGACGGGAATCTGTAAAAACTGAAAGCCATACTCCCCTGCGTTGGCATTAATCGCAGTCAGAGCAAAAGGCAGCAGCGCCAGAATAACTATAGTTAAAATATATCGCATGGAGTTCCTCCAAACATCTTAAATTTTATTTCTCAATCGCAAACTTGATGCGCTTGACTGTATCGCCTGATTTCAGCACGGCAATGTAAACACCGCTGGCAAGTTTCGTAACGGAAAAGTCCACCAGTTCTCTGTTCCTGAGATATGCCATGCAAAAAACATTCTTTCTATAAAGCTTTTTACCTGTAATGTCAAAAACAGAGACTTCGACCAACGCATCTCGGCTGGTCATTATCTGAAAAGTCAGCTTTTGTTCATAGATGGTTCTGACCGGATTGGGAAAGAGATAAGTCTCGCCCGGAACAAACAGCTCCGTGGTTTCATATTGATTTTGAGATTCGTCCAACTCTCTGGAAGAAGTCCTTTGCAGATTGCCATAGCGGCAATACCATAGTGAATCAATTCCGGTAAGCGCTGTTTCAGGCAATTCTGCTCTGAAGATCTTGCCGTTATCGGTGGGCAGCCAGGCATAGACCAATCCGTCAGAAGCTCTGTGTATAAAGGGCATGTTCCTGCTCCGGTCAGAAAACGAAACAGGAAATCCGCCTTTGAATCTTAGGTTATCTTCATAAACAGCAAGCCTGTTGCGTGAAAACGCACCGATGTATTCAACCCTGCCGTCTTCGTCAACATCACCCGCCAGAACCCCTGAGGTGATGTTTAAACTGTCGGTTGTGCTGAATCCGTCAAAATTGGTCAGCATATTTTCCCCGTCATAATCAAAAACTGCAAAGCTGTTTTCTCCACCAACGATATAATCAAGAGTCCCGTTCTTATCAATGTCAGAGATTGTCACCTGAGTATTGCTAAAGAAAGGCAGCGCTATGGGGTAACCTTCTTTCAGATTACCAAGCAGATCTGTTAGATAAATTGAATAGGGTGTCTGAATTAGCAAGTCGCCATCCGAGCCAGGTATAATGGGAGCAATTGAGGCTGCTACAATAGTTGAATCGACAGGGATTGGCAAAGTTAAATCATTGGTTTCTTGAACATCCGGAGTCATCACTTTTAATTTATACCGATCAGTATTGGAGGGATGTTCTTTATAGATGGCATAAATCTTGTTTCTAAACCAGACGAGATTGCCTTTCAGATAGCCGTTAATATCATATTCCTGAAGTGTTTCTCCGCTGTCTTTATCCACTATCCAAATGGCAGAATCAGTTGAACTTGCCAGGCTAGTGTCAACGCCCATAACCAATTTATCATTAGCTAAAATTGTTGGAGTCGCCCAATAATATTGAACTTTACTAAACAAGTTTGTTAATCCCTGGCTGCTATTCCAACGAACAAGTTTGATGGCAGGGGCAATTATATTTGAAACAGCATCAGCAGAGAAGTAAAAAGAATCACCGTCCCAAACATAACTGCCGGGGATAGGTCTTTCCAGATCGGGCAAATCATCTATCAAGGCTTCATCTTTCCATAAGTAGAGACTGCCGTCCGGCATGGGATAGAAGATTTCTTTTAATCCATCATTATCAAAGTCCACTGAGCAAGCGTCCAGAGTATTGATTCCCTCATAGCCCGTATCCAGTTTCCAGTCCACTTTGACAGAGAAATTCATAATGCTGCCGGCTGAGCTGATATCAAATATTTCCAGTTGAATTCCGCCATAGTAGCTGGCTGAGGTGGGAAGATGAGTTACTTCCACATAGTCACTCGTATCAGGAGTAGCAGTATTGGGAACCAATATTGTGCCCTTCCCGAAGTAGTCATTATTGCCTTGACGGAACGAGTCAAACGGTCCGCCGTATTTGTAATAGTCAAAAGTCGCGGTGTCCAGATGCTGGATGCCATCTGCCTCTTCCAAATCCACACCCTTGTGGGAAGCGTCATAATTCACATAATTATACTCAAATCCGGGGTCGAAATTGGACTCTATGATGTTCTCATCGATATGCCAGATGAGCAGTCCTGAGCCATCCGTCGCCATAATTTCTCCCGGTCTGATGGGTCCACCCAATCCTGGTAAAAAGAAATCCCACTCGCAGCCTTTGTAGCGGTTTTCCATAAAGTTAAAGGACGGAATATGCGCATTGGGAGGAGGGTAGTAATCCTGGTCAGAGGGATCTATCAGCACGAATGTGAAGCTGGGACGCGTTTCTGAAAGAGTCGAATCAGCGCTGTCATAAACGGTTTCCATGCTGTTATCCGGATTCTGCAGACGATTTTCCACCAGGAAATATTCCTTGGCGGAAATGGGGATTTTATACAGCCGCTGAGCCGTGAGACTGTTATTCAGAAAGTAGTCCACTGTAAGGTTTTCCGCATCAGTGTTTATGACCTGCGGAATTTCCCAGCCCAGATAGTATCTGCTCCAGGCTGAAAGCTGAGCCGGCACATTGCCGTTGGCGTTCCACAAGCCTGTTCCCATCAGACCCCAGTTGCCGATGCCCTGGGAAGCGCCGTTGGCAGAGTAGTTATCAAACAGCGTCGGCAGCCCGATTTGATGACCAAACTGGTGTGCCAGAACTCCATATATACTGAAAAGATACACCTCCGCATCGGGATGAGGAGGAGCCGGAAAGTAATCCTGATACTCGTGTTCCGGCACCAGAACGATTTCTTTGATGATGGTTCCGTCGTTGGTCTGGATACCCTGATAGTTATCATTATCAGGGTCAAATGCTGCCTGCAAATCCCTTCTGGTAATGAATGTGGACCAGATGGTGCCGGGACGCATGGGATTCAGACTTGGCAGCAGACCTATGTCAGATTCCTGACCCGCTCCGGCGTGAAAGACCACTATGGCATCGTATTCACTGAAATCCACATAAGGGTCTGCCATCTGAATCAGTTCCTGCAGCATCTGCGGCACTCTGATGTCATATTCGTCAGCAGTGTCGGCGCCGTAATATGACATAATATTGGAAAGATTGAACACCATATCGAAAACATTGAAGCTGAGGATGTAATCAGCATGCGAAGCTTCCGCATAAAAATCTGCCAGATGCAGCATCCAGCGTTCGAAGAATGCTTTGTCGTGTGGTAAATAATCCGGAAATGCTTCCACCGAACGGAAGGTCACATCGGTAAACTGCACTCTCAGCGCCAGCACGTTTTGCGGCAGGGTCCTGCCCTTGTTCAGTGCTTTGGGACCAAACAGCTCGGAAGGACGTGAAGGCTTGAGCTGAGGAGGATTTTTATACATTGGATGCGGCGGCACCTTGGCACTTAACAGACACGGTGCTGCTGCGATGGTTAAAATCATCAGCAGGCAGGTGAAACACTGCAGTTTTTTCAGCAGATCAGGCATACAATTTCCCCTATAGAAATTTATTAATTGTCAAACAAATGCTTTATGCTAAAGGTTTCTCCATATAAATGCGGGACTCAGACTGCCCCAAACACTGCTTTAGTGTCACGGGAAGTTGGAGTCCCAATACAGACCATCTGCCTCAATCCGTTGTGTTTAGAAGTTCTTGCCGCTCATGACATCTGCTTCGTTGCATTTGCAGACTTTGATGAAGTCATAGCGGGGTGCCCAACCGGCTTGTCCTTTTTTCTGAGTCATAATTTTCACTCTTTTAATTTCGGTGTTGCAGACCGGACAAAAAACCTTCCCTTCGTGAGAAGTCTCGTGTGCCAGTTTGGCGGCAAAGGTTTTAACTTTTCCCATTTCTTCCTCTCTTTATATTATCTTTTTTTAATCATTTAACAGCTTATAGACAGTTTAACCGGCAGCCTGTTTTTGGCAAGGCTGACGTTTATGCTCTTTCTATATATTCACCGCTGCGGGTGTCAATCTTTATTTTTTCTCCTGCTTCCACAAAGAAGGGAACCATCAGCCGCAGACCTGTTTCCGTGTAAGCGACTTTACCGCTGCCGGAAGCTGTGTTGCCTTTGACATTGGGCTCGCATTCAGCAATGGTTTGGATCACTGTGGTGGGCAGTTCTATGCCCAGAATTTCGCCGGCAACCGTCGCCAGCACCCAGATTTCCATATTTTCCATCATCAGCTTTTCATAATCGCCGATCACTGCTTTATCCACAGTGAGCTGCTCATAGGTTTCACTGTCCATCAAGATAAAGAAATCACCATCCCGATACAGAAATTCCCGCTTGGTTTTTTCAACTCTGACTTCTGTCAGGTTGTCACTGTCTCTGAAAGTGTTATCAATAACTTTACCGGTTCTCATGTTTTTCATTTTGGTACGGGTAAAAGCAGCGCCTTTCCCCGGTTTCACATGCAGAAACTCCACAACTGCGTAAAGTCCGTCTTTAAACTCAATTATCATTCCGTTTCTGATATCTGCCACTGTTGCCATTTTAGTCCTCTGAATATACTTTTTTTCTTACTGGCAGACCATATTTTTTGCCCCCTGTTTTATGGCAAGATTTTTTCTTCTCTCTCCCTTTCCGCACCACTCATAAACCGTCACCCTATTCTGAACAGCATTTATTATATAAGCGGAATTTATTGCTTGACACAAAAAACGAGGTTCATTTATTGTCAGATTGAATGAATTTGCAATCAAATAAAGGGGGAAAGATGAAACAGATTAGAAGTTTATTGCTTTGTGTAGTTTTACTCTCAGCCATTATAGGATTGGGAGCACAGGAATGGGCAGCAAGCGCCGGCAGCACAGTTAGTGATTGGGGCAGTGCTATAGCTACTGATAATGCAGGCAACAGCTATGTTACCGGTTACTTTTCCAATACGATTGACTTCGGGACAACTACTCTTACATGTGCAGGCACTTTTGATATCTATGTTGCAAAGCTGGATCCTGACGGCAACTGGCTTTGGGCAAAACAAGCCGGAGGAGTAGGAGAAGACGAAGGTTACGGCATCGCTGTCGATAATGATGGAAATGTTTATATAACAGGTTATTTCGAGTATACAGCCATGTTCGGAATTTTCCCTCTCACCAGCCCGGGTTATCATAACATTTATGTCGCTAAACTTACCACTGACGGCACCTGGCTTTGGGCGAACTGGGCTGGCGGAACAGGATACAATTACGGTTACGGTATCACTACTGACGATAGTGGAAACTGCTATATAACAGGACAAATGGACGGAACCGCTTCATTTGGTACAACCAATCTGGTCAGTGCAGGCAGCTATGATGTTTATATTGCCAAGCTGAACACAAACGGTGTCTGGCAATGGGCAAAACGGGCTGGAGGTACAAGTTATGACGCAAGCCGCAGCATAGTTTTTGATGGCAGCTCTGGTATTTATGTGACCGGGAGTTTTGAAGAAACCGCTGATTTCGGTACCGATATCCTGACCAGTGCCGGTAGTGTTGATATCTTTGTCTGCAGACTGAATACTAACGGTGTTTGGCAATGGGCTGCCCGTGCCGGGGGAACCGGTCATGAATATGCCCTGGGTATCACCACATCCGGGAATGGTAGAATATATATCACCGGTTATTTTATCGGAGTGACTGATTTTAATGGTACATCTCTTAACAGTGGCAACACCAACCCTGATATCTTTGTCGCCCAATTGGATGATACCGGTTATTGGCTCTGGGCTGTTCGTGCAGGCGGATCAAACAATGAAGCCGCTTATGGTATAACTGCCGACAACAACGGTTATGCCTATATTACAGGACGCTTTGCAGAAAGCGCTCATTTCGGGACAACAACCCTGACCAGCGCAGGGGGATGGGATGTATTTGTAGCCAAGCTTGATATGAGTGGCAACTGGCTCTGGGCAAAGCGCGCAGGGAGCACTACTCAGGATGTCGGTAACGGAATAGCTGCTGATGATAGCGGAAATTGCTATGTTGCAGGCTATTTCGGCAACACTGCCTATTTCGGGTCAGAACAGCTCATCAGCGTCGGAGATTATGATGTCTTTGTTGCCAAGGTTTCAGATCCCACACCTCAAATCCCGCAGAATATCAGCATCTCCAATCTGGGAAATGACGTTATCGTTGAATGGGATGAGGTTACGCTGGATACGTGGGACTGTTCAATTATGCCGGATTACTACTTCGTGTATTACAATACCGATGGCATCACGGAACCTTATCAATACCTGACCTTTATCCCCGGTAACCTGACTGAATATGTGCATCAGCATGCCGGATTTTTCTCCTCCAACCACTTCTACCAGGTAACGGCTGTCAAATTCTATCTGGCAGACCGCTTAGGTTTGGAGGATTATCTGAATGCAAATCTGCGCAAGGATATGACAGAAGCTGAGGTGCAGCAGGTTCTGCATAATCTGACGGAATAATCAACAGGCAATAACGGCAAAACAGATTTGAGAGGTGGGGCTAACTCACCTCTTTTGCTATCAGTTAACTAATAAAATGAATAATTAACACAAGTTTAGGGGAACCGGTAAAAAAAAAGGGGGTCTCCCCGTCTGAGCTGTCTGATTCATTCTTCCTCCCCGTTTTTAGCATTTTTTCCATCCTGCTTCTCCCCCTTATCTCAAAGTATACCAAATGTATGACAAATGTATATCAAATGTATATTAAATGTATGCAAAGATACTTTTAATATACTTTAGCTATGCTTTTGATATATACTTGGTCAGCATTGGCTTTTAGGGTATAGGTAGGTGAAAAAGCGGCGCAGTCTAAACATCGGAAGATGAATAAAGCTCTATGCCAAAAGGTACTGAACCTTGCAAACCTGATCTGGTGATAGCCGTAAATCTGCATAATCCTGTTTTTGCTTGACAAGAAATAGATTGACCCAATGTTTATTTATCCGGGAGATTTGGAAATGGATAATCGGATTGTTATGATGCTTGTCTTACTCACTTTGCTGCTTTTGGGCATCGGTATCCTGATTTATGTGTATCTGAAGTCTCTGCAAAGAATGACCAAGCAATATCAGGAAACAGGGATATATCCCAAAAGATATTTCACTTTGGTGGGCAGATTATATGGGATACCTGTTTCCATACTGCTGATATTGGTGCTGTTCAGATATACAAATGTTGAAAATGACCTGATTCTTGTACTCTATCTGAGTCTGGCAGCTTTTATACCGGGTCAGATTATCGGGTTCATTATGGAAGCTGTAAGCTCAACGCGATCCTGACCCAGGCGGTCAAGGAAAACGCCTCGGACATTCACATCGAGCCCTTCGAGAACCGCCTGGTCGTGCGTTTCCGGATCGACGGCGTGCTGCGCGAAGTCGTGCAGTCCCGCCGCGCCGTGGCGCCGCTGGTGGTATCGCGTATCAAGGTCATGTCTCGCCTCGATATCGCCGAGAAGCGAGTTCCCCAGGATGGCCGCATTTCGCTGAAGGTCGCCGGCCGCGCAGTGGACGTGCGCGTCTCGACGATCCCCTCGGGCCACGGCGAGCGCGTCGTCATGCGCCTGCTCGACAAGCAGGCCGGCCGGCTGGACCTCTCCAGCCTGGGCATGGACCCGGACACCGAGGCCATGATGGATCGGCTGATTCACCGGCCGCACGGCATCATTCTCGTCACCGGACCGACTGGCTCGGGCAAGACGACCTCGCTCTATGCCGGACTGGAACGCATCAACCAGACCAGCCGCAATATCATGACGGTCGAGGACCCGATCGAGTACTACATCGACGGCATCGGCCAGACCCAGGTCAACAC